>DMCD01000275.1 GCA_003445895.1 Lachnoclostridium sp.
GGACTGTCCTCCAAGTACAAGGCCCTGCCGGCGGAGCTTTCCGGCGGCGAACAGCAGCGGGTGGCCATCGCCAGAGCGCTCATCAACAAGCCGGAGATTCTTCTGGCCGATGAGCCCACGGGCAATCTGGACTCCCGGAATTCCATGGAGATCATGCATCTTCTGGAGGACATCAACAGCAGAGGCACCACGGTCATCGTGGTTACGCACAGCCATGAGATTGTGCGCGATATGAAGAAGCGGGTCATCGTTCTTGACCGCGGCGTGGTTGCCCAGGATGCGGCAGAGCTGAATGAGGTATGGCATTAAGGAAGAGTAGATAGATGGGAACATTACTGTACTGTATCAGGCAGGGAATAAAGAATATCGGCAGGAAAATCTGGATTTCACTGGTCTCCACGGCCAGCATTTCCGCCTGCATCTTTCTTTTCTGCCTTTTTTTTGCTGTCATTGCCAACGTCCGGTATATCGTCAGGAACGCGGAGGCGCAGGTTGCCGTTTCCGCCTTCTTTGATGCGGGCACAACGGAGGAGGAGATTCTCGCGGTGAAGGGCCAGATTGAGCAGCGCCCGGAGGTGCGGGAGGTAACCTATATCTCCGCGGATGCAGCCTGGGAGAACTTCCAGAAGGAATATTTCAAGGACAATGAAGAGCTGGCGAAGGGATTTGCCAATGACAACCCCCTGGCCAATTCCGCCTCCTGCGAGATTCATCTGAACAGCATCGAGGCCCAGAGCGGCTTTGTGGCGTGGCTCCAGGAGGTTCCGGGCGTCCGGAAGGTCAATTACTCCATGGATACGGCTGCGGGCCTGATCCGCTTCAACAAGCTGATCAGTGCGGCTTCCGCCGTGATCATCGGCATCCTTCTGGCGGTTTCCGTATTCCTGATCAGCAACACCATCTCCACGGCGGCGGCATTCCGCAAGGATGAGAACCGCATCATGCGGCTGATCGGCGCCACCAATTTCATGATCCGGGCCCCCTTTGTGGTGGAGGGCATCCTGATCGGACTGGCCGGTGCGGTGATCCCGCTGACCATATGCTATTTCATGTACCGCCAGGCGGTGCAGATTCTGCTGGAGAAGTTTAATATTCTTTCCAGCATTGTAGATTTTCTTCCTGTGGAAGCTATCTTCCCGACCATGGCGGCGGTGGCGCTGGCCCTGGGCGTGGGAATCGGATTTATCGGCAGCTTCTTCACGATTAGAAAGCATCTGAAGGTGTAATACATGAGAAAATTCGGAATTCACCGCATTCTGTGCCTGTTTCTCGCCCTCCTTCTCATGACGATGCCGGCCTACGGCGCCACGAAGAAGGAAGTGGAGGAGGAGAAGAGCAAGGCGCAGGTCATTGCGGCGGAGAAACAGAAGACCGAGCAGAAGATCGCCGAGCTGGAAGCGCTGAAGGGGGACACCCAGGCCTATATCCGGGAGCTGGATATGCAGCTTCTGCAGCTGGCGGATGAGCTGGACCAGCTGGAGACAGATATCGCGGCCAAGCAGGCCGAGGTCGACGAGACCACGGCCCATCTGGCAGAGGCGGAGCAGACGGAGCGGGAGCAGTATGAGGCGATGAAGCTCCGGATCCAGTATATGTATGAGAAGGGAGATTCCAGCTATCTGGACATGCTCCTTTCCTCCGGGTCCATGTCGGAGCTTTTAAACCGGGCAGAGTATATCCAGGAGATCTCGGTTTACGATAGGGACATGCTGGAAAAGTACAAGGCCATTGTGGCGGATATCGCGGCCACCAAGGTAAAGCTGGAGGAAGAACTGCAGCAGCTGGAGGATCTGAAGACCCAGACCGAGGCGAAGCAGCAGTCCGTCCTGATGCTGGTGGACGAGAAGAATAAGGAACTGGCAAATCTGAATTCCCAGCTGGAGACCCAGGCAGAACTGCGGGCCGGCTATGAGGCCGACCTGGCGGAGACGAACGCCCGGATCGCCCAGATGGAGGAAGAGATCCGGAAGGCCGAGGAAGAGGCCCGACGCCGGGCGGAAGAGGAGGCCCGAAGGAAGGCGGAGGAAGAGGCAAGACGGAAGGCCGAGGAGGCCGCACGGGCCAGAGAGGGCGCGGGCGAAGCCAGCGGCCAGGCGGTCGATGCCCCGAAGGATACGGAGAAGAAGTCATCCTCGTCGTCCTCCTCTGGATCAAAAGCCACGGGAAGCCTGTCCTGGCCGCTGCCGGCCAGCGACTACGTCACCTCCGGCTTCGGCCACAGAGAGTCGCCGACAGCCGGCGCATCCAGCAATCATCAGGGAATTGACATCGGCGCATCCACCGGTTCCAGCATCACGGCGGCGGACGGCGGCACGGTGATCACCGCTTCCTACAGCAGCTCCGCAGGCAACTATGTGGTAATCAGCCATGGAAACGGACTGTCCACCGTGTATATGCACTGTTCCAAGCTGCTGGTATCGGAGGGCGATACGGTATCCAAGGGGCAGACCATCGCGAAGGTGGGATCCACCGGATATTCCACGGGCCCGCATCTCCACTTTGGCGTCCGCAAGAACGGAAGCTATGTGGATCCGACGGATTACGTCAGCCCGTAAACGGGGAGGATAATGAATTGAATCGGGAAGAAAAAAGGAGATTCGTGACAGGTGTCCTGGTCGGCGCACTGTCCGCGATACTGTTTTTCGGTATTCTGTTTGCGGGCGGGATCCTGCTGCTTAACCGCGAGGTGCAGAAGGAAGCGGAGCAGACCTCCGGTCAGACGGCCGACGGGCAGCATGACTGGAATAAGATCCGGCGGAAGCTGGGCAGGATCCAGACTTATGTCGACCGGTATTATATCTTTGGCGACAGGCTGGATACGCAGCTTCAGGAAGAATATATCTACAAGGGCTATATGGCCGCCCTGGGAGACGTCTATACCACCTACTACACCAAAGAGGAGTGGCAGGAGATGGAGGAGCAGACCTCCGGCGCCTATGTGGGCATCGGCGTGCTCGTCCAGCAGGACAAGAACACCGGCCTGGTGACGGTAATGAAGGTCTTCGCCGGAAGCCCGGCGCTGGATGCCGGCATGAAGGCCGGCGATATCCTGGCGCAGGTGGGTGAGGTGGACGCCACCACCATGGACCTGGATATGCTGGTGCAGAATCACATCCGCGGCGAAGAAGGGACCGATGTTGACATCACCGTGTACCGGCCGGATACCGGCGAGTACATCGATATGACAATCACCAGAAAGACGGTGGCGGTCGAGACCGTGGAGGCCAAAATCAACGGTGACATCGGCTATGTGAGCGTTTCCGAGTTTGACGGGGTCAGCGCGGGGCAGTTTAAGACAGCCATTGACACGCTGCAGGAGCGGGGCATGAAGAAGCTCATCGTCGACATGCGCAACAACCCCGGCGGCGACGTCAACACGGTCATCACCATGACAGATTATCTGCTGGACCAGGACCAGGTGATCTTCAGCATGTCCGGCAAGCAGGGAAAAGAACGGGTATTCAAATCCGAGGATAACCATAAGATTGACATTCCCGTGGTCGTACTGGTCAACGGCAATTCCGCCAGCGCTGCGGAGATCTTCACCGGTGCGCTGAAGGACAATAACAGGGCCACCGTGGTGGGAACCACCACCTTCGGCAAGGGCATCGTCCAGTCGGTGTTTGAGCTGGATGACGGAAGCGCTCTGAAGATTACGACGGAGCGGTATTACACGCCGAACGGCACGGATATCCATGAACACGGCATCGAGCCGGATGTGACGGTGGAGCTGGAGGGCGGCAATGACTACGCCCTGTCTTCCATGAGCGAGGAGGAAGACAATCAGCTGCAGAAGGCCATGGAAATCCTGAAGGAAAAGTAACTTAAGAACGTTGTGCGAGGGCCCCCGGCTTCTTTGGAAGACGGAGGCCCTCCGAATACTGACAGAGAGGAACTGCATGTTTGTAATTGCGGGCCTGGGGAATCCGGGCAGAAAATACGAGAATACAAGACACAATGTGGGATTCTGCGTCATTGACCGTCTGGCGGACAAGTACGGGATTTCCGTGAACGAGAAGATGTTTCAGGCGCTGGTGGGCCGCGGGGTGATCGAGGGAGAGAAGGTGCTTCTGGTAAAGCCCCAGACCTTCATGAATCTGTCCGGGGAGAGCATTCAGCCCATTCTCGGGTACTATAAGGTGGATCCGGAGGATTTTGTCGTGGTCTACGATGACATTTCCCTGGAACCGGGCAATATCCGGGTCCGCGGCAAGGGCAGCGCCGGCGGACATAACGGTATCAAGAATATCATCGCGCGCCTGGGAACCCAGGAATTTCCGCGGGTGAGAATCGGCACGGGGGAGAAGCCCTCCCAGATGGACCTGGCGGATTACGTGCTGGGCCACTTTACCTCCGAGGAGCAGAAGCTGATGACGGAGGCCTATGAGGCCGGCGCTTCGGCCTGCGTGACGCTGATGCAGGAGGGCGTGGAGACGGCGATGAACCATTTTAACGGAAAAGCCCGTAAGCAGGATCCGGACAAGAACGGAAAGCACGAAAAGCACGAGAAGAAGGAAGAACTGAAAAAGCAGGAAATACAGGAAAAACGGGAAGAAGATGACTGAGACATTTAACAGACCTCTTACAGAGCTTGCCGAATACCAGGAGTTTAAGGAGGACCTTATAAAGGGCCGCGGACCCCTGCAGATGAACGGCTGCACCGGCTCCCAGAAGATGCACTTTGCGGCATCCCTTAAGGACTGCGCGGCCTGGACGCTGATTGTAGCCCAGGATGAGCAGAAGGTAAAGGAGATGGCGGAGGACTACCGCACCTTTGACCGGAATGTGCTGATCTATCCGGCCAGAGACCTCCTGTTCTACAATTCCGATATCCACGGCAATCTCATCACCAGACGGCGCATCGACGTGATGCGGCATCTGGCGGAGGATGCGGGCGGCGTGGTCATCACCACGGTGGATGCCCTGATGGAATCGCTGCTTCCGCAGGAGCATCTCCTGCAGCACACGCTGACCATAAAAAACGGAGAAGAACTGGACCTTAGGGAGACCGCCCGGGTCCTCACCAGGCTGGGATACGAGAAGACCGCACAGGTCGACGGTTCCGGCCAGTTTTCCGTGCGCGGCGGTATCCTGGACATCTTCCCCCTGACGGAAGAGCTTCCCATCCGTGTGGAGCTCTGGGGCGACGAGGTGGATTCCATCCGCAGCTTTGACCCGGAAAGCCAGCGCTCCGTGGAGACGCTGGAGGAGGCGCTGGTGTGGCCTGCCACGGAGATGGTTCTCGGCGAGAAAGAGATAACGGCGGGCGTAAAGAAGATCACAAAGGAACAGAAAAAGCAGGTGAAGGCGCTCCGGGATGCCATGAAGACGGAGGAGGCCTGGCGCCTGGAAACATCGGTCGGGGAAGTGGTGGACAGCCTGCAGGACGGCATGTGCGTCCACGGCCTCGAGAGCTTTATCCGCTATTTTTCCGGGGAGACGGTATCCTTCCTGGACTACTTCCCGAAAAATGACGTGCAGATCATTCTCGACGAGCCCCAGCATCTGAAGGAGAAGGCGGAAGCCGTGGAGCAGGAGTTCTCCGAGAGCATGAAGGGCCGTCTGGAAAATGGAGCCATCCTCCCGGGCCAGGCGGAGTTCCTCTGTCCGGCGAAGGAGACCATGGCCATGCTGCAGAGGGAGCGGAGTATTCTCCTCATGTCCCTGGACCAGCGGGTGCCCGGTCTTGCGCCGAAAAAGAAATACAGCATCTCCGTGCGGAACATCGGTTCCTATCAGAATAACTTCGACATGCTGATCTCCGACCTCAAGAGGTGGAAAAAGGAGAAGTACCGGGTGCTTCTGCTGGCGGGCTCCAGCGCCCGTGCCAGCCGTCTGGCGGCGGACCTCAGGGAATATGAGCTCTCCGCCTTCTGCCCCGATGAGCGGAAGAAGGAAGCGGCCCCCGGGGAGATCCTGGTGACCTCCGGCGGCCTGCACCGCGGATTTGAGTATCCGATGGTGCGCTTTGTCATGATCGCCGAGAGCGACATGTTCGGCAAGGCGGAGCGCAAGAAGAAGCGCCGGGCCAAGGCCTTTGAGGGCAAGGGCATCCGGAGCTTTTCCGAGCTTTCCGTCGGCGACTATGTGGTCCATGAGAGCCACGGCCTGGGCGTCTACAAGGGCATCGAAAAGATGATGACCGAGGAGGGACAGAAGGACTACCTCCGCATCGAATACCGGGACGACGGGGTGCTCTATATTCCGGCCACAAGACTGGAACGGATCCAGAAGTACGCCAGCGGCAATGCGGAAAAAGTCCCGAAGCTGTCGAAGCTGGGCGGGACCGAGTGGAAAAAGACCAAGACGAGAGTCCGCGGCGAGGTGCAGGAAATAGCAAAGGATCTGGTGCGCCTGTACGCCAAACGGCAGCGGGCGGCGGGATTTGCCTACGGACCCGACACCGCCTGGCAGAAGGAATTCGAGGAGGCCTTCCCCTTCGAGGAGACGGAGGACCAGCTGGCCGCCATCGAGGACACCAAGCGGGATATGGAGAGCGGCCGCATCATGGACCGCCTCATCTGCGGCGACGTGGGCTTCGGCAAGACCGAGGTTGCGCTCCGGGCAGCCTTCAAGGCCGTGCAGGAGGGAAAACAGGTTGCCTTCCTGGTGCCCACCACCATTCTGGCCCAGCAGCATTACCAGACCTTCCTGCAGCGCATGAAGGACTTTCCGGTCAACATCGGCGTGCTGTCCCGGTTCCGCACCCCGACGGAGCAGAAAAAAACCATCGAGGCGCTCCGGAAGGGCAGCCTGGACGTGGTCATCGGCACCCACCGGCTGCTGTCGAAGGACGTGGTGTTCAAGAACCTGGGACTTCTGGTCATCGACGAGGAGCAGCGGTTCGGCGTGGCCCACAAGGAAAAAATCAAGCAGATGCGGGAAAATGTGGACGTTCTGACGCTCACGGCGACGCCGATTCCCAGGACGCTTCACATGAGTCTTTCCGGCATCCGGGACATGAGCGTGCTGGAGGAGGCACCGGTGGATCGGCTTCCCATCCAGACCTATGTCATGGAATACAGCGATGAGATCGTCCGGGAGGCCATCCGCAGAGAGCTGGCCCGGGGCGGACAGGTGTACTATGTCTACAACCGGGTGAATACCATCTCCGAGATGGCAGCGCGGCTGAAGGCCCTTCTGCCGGAGGCGGAGGTGGTGTATGCCCACGGCCAGATGAAGGAGCGGGAGCTGGAAAATATCATGATGGATTTCGTGGCGGGGGACATCGACGTGCTGGTCTCCACCACCATCATCGAGACCGGCCTGGATATCCCGAACGCCAATACCATCATCATTCACGATGCGGACCGGATGGGCCTCTCCCAGCTGTACCAGATCCGAGGCCGGGTGGGACGGACCAGCCGGACCTCCTTTGCCTTCCTTATGTACCGGCGGGACAAGATTCTCCGGGAGGAGGCGGAAAAACGGCTGCAGGCCATCCGCGAGTTCACGGAGCTGGGCAGCGGCATCCGCATCGCCATGCGGGACCTGGAGATCCGCGGCGCCGGCAATGTGCTGGGAGCCAGACAGTCGGGCCATATGGAGGAGGTAGGCTACGACCTCTACTGCAAGCTGCTGAATCAGGCAGTCCTTGCGCTGCGGGGCGAGGAGCCGGAGGACGAGGAGTTCGAGACCGAGGTGAACTGCGATATCAATGCCTTCATCCCGGCTTCCTATATCAAGAATGAGTACCAGAAGCTGGATATCTACAAGCGGATTTCCTCCTTCACCGATCCGGATGACCGGATGGACATGGAGGACGAGCTGACCGACCGGTTCGGCGACATCCCGAAGCCGGTGGAAAACCTGCTCTTGGTGTCGGATGTGCGGGCCATGGCCCACCGGGCCGGTGTGACCGAGGTTCTGGTGAACCGTCAGGAAATCACTCTGAAGATGTACCGGAAGGCAAAGCTTGACCCGGCGGGAATTCCGGCCTTTATCGACCGGTACAGCGCAAATATCCGGTTCCGCCCGGGCGACCCGCCCATGTTTTACTACCAGGAGAAACGGGAAAAGTATGCGGACTGCATCCCCATGCTGAAAAAGGCAAGGGAGATTCTCGGCGAGTTTATCCGGCTGACCCAGACGGAGGTGCCCGCATGAGGTACCGCAGTCTCTCCGATGCCATGAAGGAGCGCTTCGGCACCAAGGTGTACCGGCTGGCGCTCACGACCGGCGCCACCTGTCCCAACCGGGACGGGACCCTGGGATACGGCGGCTGCATCTTCTGCTCGGAGGGAGGCTCCGGAGAATTTGCGGCTCCCCTTCTTCCGGTGAAGGAGCAGATCCGGCAGGCAAAGAAGAGGGTTTCGGCCAAGTTTTCCTCTTCCATACCTGAGGAAGAGCGAAAGTTTATCGCCTATTTTCAGTCCTTTACCAATACCTATGGGGACGAGGATGCGCTCCTTTCCATGTTCCGGGAAGCGGCGGCAGAGCCCGGCATTTGTGCCGTGGCCATCGGAACCCGGCCGGACTGCCTCTCCGAAAAGATAATTTCGGGTCTTTCGGAGCTGAATAAAGAGGTGCCGGTGTGGGTGGAGCTGGGGCTTCAGACCATCCATGAAGACACGGCCCGGTTTATCCGGCGGGGATACGCCCTTCCGGTATTTGAAGACGCTGCACACCGCCTGAAAGCGGCAGGTCTGGAGGTGATTGTTCATATCATCCTCGGCCTTCCCGGCGAGACGAGGGAGAGGATGCTGGAGACGGTCCGGTATGTGGGGGATTTTGCCCCCCGGCTGGACGGCATCAAGATATCCCTTCTCTATGTGCTCCGGGGCACGGACCTGGCAGACCTTTATGCGGCGGGACAGGTGCCGGAGATGACCCTGGAGGAGTATGCGGCTCTCATCGTGGACTGTCTTAGGATTCTGCCGGAGGACATGACAGTGCACCGGCTGACCGGCGACGGTCCGAAGAAGCTCCTTCTTTCTCCTCTCTGGAGCGGGGATAAAAAAAGGGTGCTCAACACCCTGAACCGCGCAATCCGGGAGGCGGAGCGGTAAAAGTGCTTTTCAAATCCGGAAAAATGTTTTAGAATCCCTTTTATACGAACAGAAAGCCCGGCGGCAGAACGGCCGGCGGGAGAGTATTACAGGAGGCATATAATGGCAGATTATGCATACAGACCGTCGGGCGTATGTTCCCGGCAGATTACATTCAGCATTGAGGACGGAAAGCTTCACAACGTGCGTTTCATGGGCGGATGTCCCGGAAACCTCCTGGCCATCGGCAAGCTGGTGGAAGGCGCCGACGCGAAGAACATCGCGGAGCTTCTTAAGGGCAATGACTGCGGCGGCCGCGGCACTTCCTGCGCCGATCAGCTGAGCCGTGCCGTGGAAGCGGCGCTGGAGAAAGAGGCGCAGCAGGCCTGATCGTTGCCTGCGAGAGAAGCCCGGCAGGCCTGATACGTGCCGGCGAGAGAAGCCTGGCAGGTCTTAGTGCTGCCGGCTCGTGAGATTCTGCCAATTCAGCGCGTTGAGGTGTCAAAGTATTCTTGACAGGGCGGAATTCGCTTCATATAATGCTAAAAGTAAAGGCTTTGAAGGGAAGAAGTACTCCTTTATGCGGACACACAGAGAGCTGCCGGCCGGTGAGAGGCGCGTGTACCGAGAAGGACGAATACATCCCGGAGCTCCGCACCGAGTGTGCCGCCGAAGAGACAGCATCTGCTGTCGGAGAAGAACAGCATCTGCTGTTCCGGAAGGGCAGGTACATAGGCTGCGGCGGAAAAGCGCACGTTACAGCGCGAGGGTTTGACGAGATTCCGGTCCGGTATGGGATGTTCCGGCATGGTTCGGGAAGGTCCGGCATATTCCGGGAAGGTGTAAAACCCGCTGAGGCAGGCAGTGTGAGCTGTCTGTGAAAAAAGGTGGTAACACGGGCTTTTGCCCGTCCTTTTGCGAGGACGGGCAGAGCCCGTTTCGTATTTATGTCCAATCTCCCACTGGGAGCCCCCGCCTCCGGGCGGAGGGAGAGTCTTGAATGAATTCAGGAGGAAGAGAAGAATGAAGATTTACGAAGAACTGATTGCCCGCGGCCTTATAGCCCAGGTAACCGACGAGGACCAGATCCGTGAGATGGTCAACAACGGCAAGGCAACCTTTTACATCGGATTCGACCCGACCGCAGACAGCCTGCATGTAGGCCATTTCATGGCACTCTGCCTGATGAAGCGCCTTCAGATGGCCGGAAACCGGCCGATCGCCCTGGTGGGCGGCGGCACCGGCATGATCGGCGACCCCTCCGGCCGCACCGATCTCCGGAAGATGATGACCGTGGAGACCATCCAGCACAACTGCGACTGCTTCCGCCAGCAGATGTCCCGCTTCATTGAGTTCGGCGAGGGCAAGGCCATGATGGTCAACAACGCAGACTGGCTGCTGAACCTCAACTATGTGGAATTCCTCAGAGACATCGGCGCCCACTTCTCCGTCAACCGCATGCTGACCGCCGAGTGCTACAAGCAGAGAATGGAGAAGGGCCTGACCTTCCTGGAGTTCAACTACATGCTGATGCAGGCCTATGACTTCTATATGCTGTTCCAGAAGTACGGCTGCAACATGCAATTCGGCGGCGACGACCAGTGGTCCAA
>DMCD01000184.1 GCA_003445895.1 Lachnoclostridium sp.
CCTCTTCAATCTTCAGCTCTACCGGGATAGCCGGGCATCCGTAGTAGCAGATGGGGCCGTCGATAACCAGCTTGCCGCGGGTGCTTCCGATTACCGGACCGAGGGATACTTCGCCGTCGGACCATGCCATGGCATCACCCGGATTTCTCGCGATACCGCACTCCACGATGGGTTCCATGGGATTCATATCCATGTAGAGATCTGTGCCGGCAGGCGTGGTGATATGGGCTGTCTTTTTGCCTCTCCAAATCTCCTGGAGCTTTAAGCCGTCGGCGTAAACCTGCTCATAGTCCGCCAGGGCGCCGCCTCTGGTGAAGTTGTCGACGCTTCTTAAGCAGATGGATACTTCACGGAGCTTCTTCTCGTTGATCAGCTCTTTCAGGTGATTGTTGTAGATGGCCGCGCCGGAGGCTGTGGTCATGCCGACGAATACATCGCAGGCATCCATGCCCAGCTCCAGGGATTTCGGGAAAATGGTTGCCTTGTCTTTTCCGCGGATTGGCATCATGTATACGCCCCATTCCGCGCCAAGGGCGTTTGCTGCGGATGCCATAGCCTGGGTCATCCGGTCATCGGTCTGCGGATCCACGACGATCAGGACTTCCTCGCCGGGCTTCACAGCCATCAGGTTTCCGAGAATATACTGTGCTCTCTCCATGCATTCGATGATTCTGTTATCTGCCATATTGTTTTCTCCTTCTGTTTCTGCTGGCCCCGCGGTGCCCCGCGGTTCAGAGATACGCCAAAGGCGTATCTTCTTTAATTGGGGACGATTTCTGACTTCACTGCCTGCTTTCAGTATAGATTCCCGGTTCATACATATAAATAATTATGCATACATTTCTATGACTCATGATTTTGATGTTATATCTGCCGGATTCCCCTGAATTGCACCGGTTTGAACCATCTCTCCCTACCGCCGATCGTTTGACATGCCGCATAAATATCTGATAAATTATGGGTATCTTGCTATATCTGAATTCTGGGACCTGAGATTTGTCTTCCTGTCCGCATTTATTCTGCATTCAAGCCCGACTTATATGTCTGCCGCACAATATAATTCCACAGCTGCTTTGCGTTTATTTCATGCCGCAAAACAGCCTCTGCATTCTGCGCCCTGCGGCAGATAAGCAATAACAATGAAGTAAAAGGAGTATTTATGCTGCGAGAAATGGATTATGTCTACGCGGTCTATCAGGAAAAGAGTTTTTCCAAAGCCGCCAAGAAGCTTTTCGTAAGCCAGCCTGCCCTGAGCCGCATGGTCAAGAAGGCGGAGGATGAGATCGGCGCTCCCATCTTCGATCGGAGCACGCTTCCCATCACCGTCACGAAGGACGGGATGAAATATATCGAAGCCATCGAGGACATTCACCGCATTGAGGGAAATCTCCGGGCCTACTTCCGGGACCTGGAAGAACTGCGGACCGGACACATTTCCCTGGGAGGTTCTTCCTACTTCTGTTCCTTCATCCTTCCTCCCCTGATCAGCCGGTTCCGCAGGGAGCATCCGGAGGTCACCATCGAACTCCGGGAGGGCAATGTAGATGATCTGAAGAAGGCTCTCCTGGACGAAAGCCTGGACCTGGTGCTGGAGACAGCCTGGAAAAAGGAGATTACCCTGGATGCCTATCTCTATGACACAGAGCATATCATTCTCGCCGTCCCGAAGGATTTTGAAATCAACAAAAAGGTAAAACCCTATCAGCTCCGCCGGGAGGATATCCTGTCCGGCCTGTACCTGAACGATACCGTCCAGGCTGTCCCCCTCGCCCTGTTCCGGGATGTTCCCTTCATCAAGATGAAGCCGGGCAATGACCTCTATGACCGCACCACGAAGATATGCGCTAACGCGGGTTTCGAGATGAATGTGGTCATGTACGTGGACCAGATCATGACCTCCCTCAATATTGCCTCCGGCGGCATCGGCGCCCAGTTCACCAGAGCGGACCATGTGCGGTTTCTTCCGAAGGTGGACACCCTGTCCTTCTATAAGCTGAGCGATCCCCTGTCCGTGCGGAGCATTTACTGGATGACCAAGAAACGGCGCTATCTCTCCAGGGCCGTCAGGGAATTTATCCGCCTCTCCTCCGAAAAAATATAATTCTGAAGTTATACCCTATAAAACTGTTGTATATAATTTGCCGATCACATAGGAGAATAATAAAATATATTCAGACTAATGCTGTATAGAGCACTATTATTTTCAAAAAGGAGGAGCTTATGAAGAAGATTTTGTCACTCATGTTGGTCGGAAGTATGATTGCGCTTATGACAGCCTGTTCCGGCGGCGGCGCACCCGCGGCAACCACAGCAGCGCCCGCTGAGACCACCGCGGCAGCAGCTGCGGAAGCTCCTGCAGCAGAAGCCTCCGCAGATATCTCCGTCGATCCCGCAGACTATGTCATGGGAACCGGCTCCACCGGCGGAACCTATTTCGCACTGGGCGGCGCCATGGCAAATGCCATCAATAACCGGCTTTCCGACTATAAGCTGTCCATCACCGCACAGTCCACAGGCGCTTCTGTGGAAAATATCAACCTGATGCATGCCGGCGAGATGGATTTCGGTATCGCCATGAACAACGTGGCTGCCAATGCATACGAGGGCACCGGCGCCTTCGCGGATACCGGCAAGATCGAAGACGTGAAGGCCATCGGCGTAGTTTACAACGAAGTTTACCAGATCGTTGCCAACGCCAGCACCAACGCAAAGAATGTTGAAGACCTGAAGGGCCTCAAGATCGCCATCGGACCCGCAGGCTCCGGCACCCTGGGACTGTCCCAGAAGGTTTTCGCAGCAGCAGGCCTGGACCCGGATAAGGACATCCAGCCCCAGAGCGATTCCTTCGGCGATGCCGCCACCAAGATGCAGGACGGCCACATCGACGCGGCCTGCAACGTGCTTGCCGTTCCGGCTTCTTCCATCGTGGAGATGACCACATCCATGAAGCTTGCCTACGTGAATATCAGCGATGAGATACTTGCCGAGATTCAGAAAGAGGCTCCCTACTTCACCCGCAAGGTGATTCCGGCCGGCACCTATCCGGATCAGGAAGAGGACTGCAATACCATCACCTGCAAGGCTGTTCTGTACTGCAGAGCTGACCTCCCGGATGATGTTGTATATCTGATTACCAAAGCGTTCTATGAGACCGGCGAGGAAGTTGCCGCCGCGCACGCCACAGGTAAGGAGATTCAGCTGGAAGGATGCCTTGACGGTGTTACCACCCCGATTCATCCCGGTGCAAAGAGATATTTTGAAGAGCAGGGAATCGAAGTTCCGGATAATGGCTGATAAAAACCAAATCCCATTCCGGTAACATCCATTCGATGTGTGAGGGGTATCCCATACCGGGATACCCCTTTCCTGTCGGAAAGCGCATTACCCTGCCGCTCCGGCTGCCTCTGACACAGTTAACCTGATTGCAGAAAAGGAGTTTCTGATGGCAGACGAAAACAAAACTGTTCCAACTGAAGAAATGACTGCTGAAAACACTGAAACAAAAGACATCCTGCAGCAGGCCGGCGAACAGGCCCTGGCTGCGGAAGCCGCGGATGCCATCATGCAGAAGTATGACAAGGAATCTGCTTTCCGGCGTCTGGAGGGATTCGGGCAGAAGCTGGTCTTCATCATCTGTATCGCCTGGTCCTGCTTCCAGCTGTATACCGGTTTTTTCGGCACCTTCCCGTCCACCCTGCAGCGGGCGCCCCACCTGGCGGCAGGCATGTGCCTGGTCTACCTGCTGTATCCTGCCTTCGGAAAACCGGGCAAAACCATTCCCTTTTATGACTACATCCTTGCCCTGGCCTGCGTGTGCTGCGGCGCCTATCACATCGTCAACTACAAGGCGCTTCTGAACCGGGCCGGCAGCTTCACCCGGATGGACATCATCGTCAGTGTCGCGGCCATCCTCCTGCTTCTGGAAGCGGCAAGACGCGTCGCCGGCATGGTGGTAGTGGGAATCGGGTCTGTATTCCTGCTCTATGCGCTGTTCGGCCATCTGATTCCCAGAGACCTCTTCCTCTTCCACGCGAAATTCACCTTCAAGCGCGTGGTATGTACGGAGTGGCTGGGCACCGAAGGTATCCTGGGATCCCCCATCTACGTATCATCGACGTTCATTTTCCTGTTCCTTGTATTTGCCACCTTCCTGAAGGCCAGCGGCGTGGGTGACTGGATGACCGGTCTCGCCATGGGCGCCTTCGGCGGCCAGACAGGCGGTCCCGCCAAGGCTGCTGTTATCGCGTCGGCACTGCAGGGAACCGTCAGCGGAAGCTCCGTGGCAAACACGGTTTCCACGGGTTCCATCACCATTCCGCTGATGAAGAAGACAGGCTACCGGCCGGAGTTTGCCGGCGCCGTCGAAGCGGCCGCCTCTACGGGAGGACAGATCATGCCGCCCATCATGG
>DMCD01000090.1:0-1569 GCA_003445895.1 Lachnoclostridium sp.
TCCATGGCGAAGCTCATGATATTCTGGAACACTGCCACTACCGTGGACATGGCCGCAAAGGACATGAACAGGAAGAACAGGGTACCCCAGAAGCGGCCCATAGCCATGTTGTTGAATACGTTGGGCAGGGTGATGAAAATCAGGCTCGGTCCCTGGCCCGGCTCAATACCGTAGGCAAAGCATGCCGGGAAAATGACGAGGCCGGCCATCAGGGCCACGAAGGTATCGAGAATCAGGACATTCAGCGCTTCGCCGGTGAGGCTCCGGTCCTTGTCGATGTAGCTGCCGAAGATGGCCATAGAACCGATGCCGATGCTCAGGGTAAAGAAGGACTGTCCCAGCGCGGCAAATACTACCTCGCCCAGACCTGCCTCCTGAATCTTGGAAAAATCAGGCTTCAGATAGAAGTCCAGGCCCGGCTTTCCGCCCTCCAGGAACAGGGAATGCACTGCCAGGATAATCATCAGGAACAGCAGGCAGAGCATCATCACCTTGGTGATCTTCTCCACACCGTCCTGCAGACCCAGGGAGCAGATAAAGAATCCCAGTCCCACGGCGATAACCAGGAACACAATCATGAGTCCCGGCTGGCCCAGCATGCCGCCGAATTCGGCGCCGACGCCTTCCGGGTCCAGGCCTGCGAAGTCTCCCTTCAGCATCTTGACGAAATACAGCAGAATCCATCCGGTGATGGTGGTGTAGTACATCATCAGCAGATAGTTGCCGGCCATGCCAAACCATTTGTACACATGCCACTTTGTACACTTCGGCTCCAGCACATCAAAGGACTGGGCAATACTTCTCTGGCTTCCGCGGCCTACCGCAAACTCCATGACGATAACCGGAAGGCCCAGGCCCAGCAGGCAGGCCAGATAGATCAGCACGAAGGCCGCGCCTCCGTAAGCACCGACGATATACGGGAAACGCCACACGTTTCCCAGTCCGATGGCGCAGCCTGCAGAAATCAGAATAAAGCCGAGACGGGTTGAGAATTTTTCTCTGTTCATAAGCTTTTTCACTCCTCCTTATCTTACTTGTCCGGCTTCCGCCGGACATTTATCTCTACCGGATCAGGTCCCGGTACAGCTCTGCGGGCACATACGCCGTCACATGGATTCCGTCCTCACGGTATTCTTCCGTAAGAAGCTGTCCATACTTCCGGATCTTCTGTATGATGCCTGCATCCTGGTACCCGTAAACCTGTTCCAGGTAAATTCTTCTGCTGCGGATAATCATTGCCAGCACATCTTTCAGCTCCTCCAGCCCCTGTCCGGTTTTTGCCGAAATATGCACGGTATAGTCCGCTTTCAGATCCCGGAGCACGGAAGGTGCCTCCGGCTTGTCGCATTTATTGAATACCGTCACCACAGGACGGTCTCCAATCTCCAGTTCCCGCAGTGTCTCGTAGACCACATGCATCTGGGTCTCCATCCGCGGGTTGGTGCAGTCCGCCACGTGAATGATGATATCGCTGTAGCGGGCCTCCTCCAGGGTACTGCGGAACGCCTCAATCAGGTTGTGAGGCAGTTTTCTTATAAAACCGACGGTATCCGTCAGAAGCACCGTCTG
>DMCD01000090.1:1694-8947 GCA_003445895.1 Lachnoclostridium sp.
CCCGCTCCGGTCAGGGCGTTCAGCAGAGTGGATTTTCCCGCATTGGTATACCCCACAATGGCGGCCGAAAGAGCAAAATCCTGCTTTCTCTGCTTTCTTGTCACTTCCCGGTGCCGGTCCACATCCCGTAACTCTGCCTTCAGCTGGCCGATGCGCTCGTGAATGCGCCGGCGGTCCACCTCCAGCTTTTTCTCGCCGGGGCCTCTCGTTCCGATGCCGCCGCCCTGTCTTGACAGGTAATCCCGGAATCCGGCCAGCCGGATGGACCGGTACTTTAACTGGGCCAGCTCCACCTGAATCTTGCCTTCGCTGGTCACCGCATGGGCAGCGAAGATATCCAGGATCACCATGGTGCGGTCCATGACCTTCATGCCCAGCGCATCCTCCAGATTTCGCAGCTGTGCCGGGGAAAGCTCGTCATCGCAGACGACGCCGTCCGCTCCCCGCTCTTCGGCGAGCTCGCGCAGCTCTTCCACCTTGCCCTTGCCGAGATAGGTGGCGGAGCTTACACTGTCCAGGTTCTGGATCAGTCTTCCGACCACCTCGGCGCCGGCCGTATCGCAGAGCTCCGCCAGCTCATCCAGCGAATCCTCCGTGCCGTCGCCGGCCGCTCTCGCCGCCGCAAACAGCACCACCTTTTCTCTGCGCTCTTCCACCTCTATCAAATCTGCCATATATAATCCTATTCTCCCGCGGGATTCTGAACCCGGCTCTCCAGAAACATAATCTCCCGATCCACTGTCTCATCGGCGCCGTATCTGTCCCGGTAGTCTTTAAACGCCTCCAGGGCTCCGGCATAATCTCCCGTATATTCCGCCAGCACTGCCAGATTTACGGCCAGCTCCTTTTCGCTGATTTCCTGTGCTGCAGCGGCCGCCTCCGTGTCGCCGGAGGCCCGCTTCTCCAGGCCCTTCTCGAACATTTCCCGGGCCTTCTCATAGTTTTTCTCCGCCATACAGCACATGCCCGCCCGGTTGTAAACCTCCGGGTGTTCGGCACCTGCCGAAAATTCCTCGTTGCACAGCTCCGCCGCCTCGGTGGTCATCCCGGCATCCGACAGGGCCTGCCCCGTCATCCGGAAAGCAGTGACGCACCCCGGCGTCTCAAAGGAAGCATGCTTCCGGTCCATATCTCTTGCGCTCCGGTAATCGGCAAGGGCCTGGGAAGCTTCCCCCAGTCCGGCCTCCGAAGCCGCCAGGTAATAAGTATATTCTGCCTTTTCTCCGTATTCCTCCAAAAGGCGGGTCCAGGTAGCCTTTGCCGCCCCGTAATCTCCGGCACAGAACTCCGAATCCGCCCGCCATTCCAGAAGATCCCGCACGTGCTTTTTGGACGCGTGTCCCGTATCCTCCAGGGCGGTCCCGAAGGCCTCCGCCGCGCCGGCATAATCGCCGGATGAAAGCAGTTCCTGTCCCCGGGCCTTCGCCTCCCTGGCTTCCTTCGGCAGCCCGCAGCCGGCGCTGCACAGAAGGACTGCTGCAGAAAGCAGCACAAGAGCTGTTCTTTTCAGTCTCATGAGCATAACATTTTCCTCAAATCTCAGTTTTTTCCCGTGCTCCCGAAGCCTCCCCGGTCCTGTCCCGCAAGGCGTTCTGTCTTCACGAAGGTAAGCGCCGGCTGATGCTCCATAATCCGGAACTGGCAGATCCTGTCGTTGACATGAATCTCCGTATCCCGGAGCGCATAGGCCGGAAAATGCCACTGATCCCCGTTCCCGCAGTAGGTCTCATCGATGATTCCCATGCTGTTGGTCTGGATGATGCCGAAATTCTTGAAGGTACTGCTCCGCGGCACGATATGGGCCTCATATCCCGCGGGAAGCTCCACGGCAATCCCCAGCGGAATAAGACAGAATTCCCCCTTCTTCAGGGAAATATTCCTGGCAGAGCGCAGGTCAATCCAGTCCGACTTTCCCTCAATATAGCGGAGTTCCTCGATTTCCTCCGAAAGATAATGGACCTTAATCTCCATCCGGCATCTCCTTCATCGCCCCGTCGGGCACATTCTCCTGCGGATCCTCCGCCTTCTCCTCCCGGGGTTCATCCAGATTGACCTCCCGGGCCGCTTCCAGCTTAAACTCCGCTGTCTTCTCGGCACTCACCTCCGGCAGGTCCTTTTTGCTGCCGATTCCGAACCTCCGGAGAAATTCCTCCGTCGTCGCAAACAGTGCCGGCCGTCCCGGCGCATCCAGACGCCCCACCTCGTAGATCAGGTCATATTCCAAAAGCTTGCTGATGGCGTGGTCCGATTTGACGCCGCGGATCTTTTCAATCTCCAGCCTGGTCACGGGCTGCTTGTAGGCCACAATCGAGAGGGTCTCCTGCTGGATCTCCGTCAGCGTCTGCTTCTTCGGCGCCTTCATCACCTGGATCAGGTTCTCATAATAGGTTTCGCGGGTGCACATCTGAAACCGGTCATTCAGCCGGATAATCTGGATTCCCCGCATTTCCTCATCATATTCCTTCTGCAGCGCAAGGACCGTCTTTTCCGCCGTATTCTTCGATACGCCCATGGCAGCGGCAAGCTGAGACAGATCCACGGACTTTCCCATGGTAAACAGCACCGCTTCCGCTATATTCCTGAGATCACTCTCCATCAAAGTCCTCCAGTCCTTCCAGCTTCACCTCTCCGGTTTCTCCCTCCGGCTCTATGGTCTCAATGTTCATATCGTCAAACAGGGATTCCTGGGTCAGCCGGATCTTGCCGATCTTCATCAGCTCCAGCACTGCCAGAAAGGCCACCACCACATGCACCCGGTCGTGTTTTTCCCGGATCACCTGGCGGAAGCTGAAGTGCCGCCTTGTGCGGGCGTACTGCATCACGGAAGCTACGGTCTCCTCCAGGCTCACCGGCTCCCGGCGGATGGTGCCGAACCCGCTGCGGACCGGGTCAATCCGCATGGCGCTTCTGCGCATGACGGCCTTGAAGATGGCATGCAGCTGGTCCTTCGTAAGTCCTGCCAGAACCTCATCCAGATTCACCGGCGGCTCGTACTTTGCCACTTCCTTCGGAATCCGGGGTTCGCGGTAAAAGACCCGCTCCGCCTTCTCCTCGTACTCCTCCAGCTCTCGGGAGATGTACTTGTACATCTTGTATTCCAGGAGGCGCTGTACCAGGTCGGCCCTGGGATCGCCCTCCTCCTCTTCTTCCTCTTCCTCCGCGGGCAGAAGCATCCGGGACTTGATGTCCAGGAGCGTCGCCGCCATCACCAGGAAATCGCTGAGCAGGTCCAAATCCTGAAATTCCATCCTGCGGACGTAGTCAAGATACTGGTCCGTGATCACCTCGATGGGGATGTCGAAGATACTCACTTTATTCTTCTCTATCAGTTTCAGGAGAAGATCAAGGGGTCCCTCAAAATTCTCCAGCTTATAGGATATTTCCATATATCATTCTTTCTTTGTCCCGTCGGGCAGAAGGTTTACCACCACAATCTGCGGACGATCGTTCAGACGGATGTTGACGGAATGGGTTCCCAGTCCCCGCCCCACGATCATGGTTTTCCCGTCTTTTTCGAAGCGTCCGGCGCATTCTCTGCGGAAAAACTGATACTGGGGCGTCATGAGCCCCCCGAGGTATGGCAGCCGGATGGTCCCGCCGTGAAAATGGCCGGACAGCGTAAGGTCCGCCCCCCAGGCTGCGCAGTCTTCAAAAAACTGGGGCGAATGGAGAAGCAGAATCTGAAACCGCTCCATATCGGCCTCTCCCACCGTCTCCTTCAGGTATCCCGGCGAGAGCACGGGAATCCGGAACCGGGTCCGGTAATATACATGGTCTAACCGCACGCCGGTGATGCGGATATCCTCCGCCGCCTCTGCGCTCTCATTTTCCAGGAATGTGACGCCGGCCTTTTCCAGCTCGGAAAAATAGTCCGTATTCCTCGTGCGCATCCGGTCCTCGTGATTCCCCGGCGCATAATATACCGGCCAGTGCTCGGCTAAAAACCGCATAAGCGAAAGGGAAACCGCATATTCCTCCCGGTCCTTCGGACAGGTCACCAGGTCCCCTCCCGCGAGAACAAAATCGGGATCAATCCGCGACAGTTCCTCCCGCAGCAGGCGGTTGTCCCTGCTGAAGCTTTTCTCATGGAGGTCCGTCAGAAAGACCAGCCGTTTCGGCTGATGAATCTTCGGCGACCGTATCTCATAGCGTTCCGTCACAAAGTGTTCTTTTTCGTATTCCGAGCGCAGATACAGAAGACCCGCGGCTGCGGCTGCGGCGCCTGCCGCCGGTACTGCCAGCTTTCCAAGTTCTCCTGTCATGGAAACTCCTTTCTGCGCCCCGCGGCATCTGCCGCGCAGATTCTGTCCGCCGGGCGTTTTTATGCCCGCGCAGAATAATACGCATAACATTCTAACCTTCGCGGTGCAATTGGTCAAGTATGATTCATTCTCCCTTTTTTCTATATTGATAAAACAATTTCGATGAGATATGATACAGAGTGTTTTTATAGGAAGGCGTTTCATCATGCAGAAAAATATGACCTCGGGAAGCGAATGGAAAACAATTCTTGTTTTTTCACTTCCGATTATGGGAGCGAATCTCCTTCAGGTAACCTACAACTTTGCAGACAGTGTCATCCTGGGAAATTTTGTCGGTTCCGCAGCGCTGGGTGCCGTGGGACTGGTCTTTTCCATGGTCTGGCTTCTCACCGCGGTCTGCACGGCTCTCGGCAACGGCGTAAATATCGCGGTGGCCCAGTTTTACGGCGCCGGGAAAAAACAGGAAATTCACCAGACCATCCGCGCCGCCTACCTGCTCTGCTTTCTTGTGGCGCTCTCCCTGCTCCTTCTGGCGTTTCTCATCGCCGATCCGCTGATTGTCGGATTTCTCCGGGCTCCGGAACACATGCAGGCCGACAGCCGCACCTACTTTCTGATCTACGGGGCCGGTACCATTTTCCTGCTCCTCTACAATGTTACCTACGGGATCCTCCGGGCCCACGGGGATTCCCGCGGCGCCATGGTGTTTCTCTTCGTCTCGGCGCTGCTGAACATCCTTTTGGACCTCATCTGCGTGGTAGGTCTTCACATGGGTGTTGCCGGCGCAGCCATCGCCACGGTTGTCTCCGAGGCAGGCGCGGCCATCGCCAGCATGATCTATATGAACCGGGTGCTGCCGGGATATCTCCCGAAGAACCTCCGTCCCGAAGAATTCGGCGCCTACGCCGGTCTTCTCGCAAAGCTCAGCATTCCCATCGCGCTGCAGACCATGGTCAATTCCACCTGTTTCCTGATTCTCCAGCGGCTCATCAATTCCTTCGGCACCGCCAGCATCGAGGGATATGCCGCCATGCTGAAGATCGAACAGTATGCCCACATTCCCTCCAACAGCTTCAATGTGGCCATTTCCAGCTTTACGGGCCAGAACATCGGCGCCGGTCTCTACGATCGGGCGCGGCGCGGATACCGGGCCACCATCGGGATGGGCGTGGGCATCTGCGCCGTACTCTGCATTCTTGTATTCCTGTTTGACCGTGAACTTCTGAGCATCTTCGGCATCACCGGGGAATCCCTGAAGCGGGCCTGCGAACACCTGGATCTCCTGATGCTCTTTATCTGGATGAGCACCATTACCAACATCACCAACGGTTTCCTGCAGGGCGCCGGCGATGTAAAAACGCCCACCGTCACCACCTTCCTGAACCTGGCGGTGCGTCTCTCCCTGTCCTTTATCCTGGCCGGAACCGCGGTGGGCTACCGCTGCTACTTTGTCAGCATGCCGCCGGCCTGGACGCTGGCCTGCCTTCTGGTGGTACTCCGGTACCGCAGCGGCCGCTGGAAGAACTACGGCATCGTATCCGGTTCCGGAAGCCGCTGAATCTCCCGGGCCACCTGCTGCTCGTTTTTTTCCGCCGTCTTCTTCACGGCGTCCCCGTACCCGGTCAGTGCCGCGAAAGGTGAAAACTGAGCCGCCCGGTCCCCCACCGGCATCTGCGGATGCCGCTTCGAGACATGATGGGGCAGATGGATGATATCCTCGTAGGTGTCTTCTTTCATCCCTTATGACCTCCTACCTGTCCGTTTCTCTCAATCGCTGTTGCGCCCTCCTGGAGGTTTGTCCCCTTCAGCAGGGCGTTTTTTCCGAACTTTTTCTGAATGGCAAGAACCGCTTTCTGCAGGCGGCGCTCCCGTTCCAGTTTCTCCTCTTCCGCCTTCTTTTCCCGCTCCAGCGCTTCATAATCCGTGAACATATCCAGCTGCTCGTATAAGGGCTTCTCTTCCTTTTTCTCCCGCATCTCCGGCTCCACGTGGTTTGCCACCACATACATCCGCCGGATCAGCAGCTCCTTCTCCACAATCCGGTCATAGAGGCGCAGCATAGCATCCGTGATCACCCGTCCTGAGGAGGTTCTCCGTGGAAGGTTCTCCGAACCGTGGGCCCGTTTGGGTGCTTCCCTGCCGTAAAAATCCAGTTCAATCGGAATCTTTACCTTCTTTCGCAGCTCCGGGTTCTGCAGATTCAGGATATCATATCCCACGGTCAGGACCACCTGGTCCGTGGTCAGCCCCTTATCCACCAGTTCTAACACCAGAAGGTCGGTCATCTCCCGCACCACCATCCGGGCCTTCGTAAAGTCATAGGGTTCCTTCAGAACCTGCCCGGAGCTTATGGAGTTGGATTCCGGCTTATAGGCCCGGATATCGGCGATGGTACAGGGCTCCCACCCCCAGGCATGGTCAATCAGAAGCTCCGCGTTTACGCCGAACAGGCTGTACAGAAGCTCTTCATTGTAATAATCCGTCTCCGCTCCCTCGGAACACCTGGCAATATCCCCCATCGTATAGAGGCCGTGCTGCGCCAGCTTTCTCGCATACCCCCGGCCCACCCGCCAGAAGTCCGTCAGCGGCCGGTGATTCCACAGCGTTCTGCGGTAGCTCATCTCATCCAGCTCCGCGATGCGGACCCCGTCCTTATCCGGCGCCATGTGCTTGGCCGTGATGTCCATGGCAATCTTGGCAAGATAAAGATTTGTTCCGATGCCGGCGGTCGCGGTGATGCCCGTCTCCGCCAGAACCGTCCGGATCATCCGGAGGGCCAGTTCATGGGGCGTCGCCTGATAGATATGCAGGTAGTCGGTCACATCGATGAACACCTCGTCGATGGAATAGACGTGAATATCCTCCTCGGAAACGAAGCGCAGATAGATCTGGTAGATCCTCGTGCTGTACTCCATATAGAGCCGCATCCGGGGCGGCGCCGCGATGTATCCCAGCTCGCAGGATGCATCGGAGCGAATCTCCCGGTCGCTC
>DMCD01000227.1:0-4920 GCA_003445895.1 Lachnoclostridium sp.
TCCCCATGGCAAATGCATGCGCCCACTCCTGGGCAAATGATTAAGCCCTCTCCCCCGTCCATTCCGGACATAACGAAAGAACCCCCCGTGGCCACGGGGGGTTCTTTCGGACTGCCGAAACAGCCTCATTATCATCTTCGCGAAGTATCTGAATCGTTAATCAGGATTAGTCCTCTACCTTAACGATCTCTTTCTTATTGTATGTTCCACAGTTCTTGCAGACTCTGTGCGGCATCATAAGACTTCCGCACTTCGGGCACTTAACCAGAGTAGCTGCTGCCATCTTCCAGTTCGCTCTGCGGCTGTCTCTTCTTCCCTTAGACGATTTATTCTTCGGACAAATAGACATTGAGTACACCTCCTTAAACAAAACGCTGAGAATCATTATACTCAGTGTCCCCTGTTTTGTCAACAAAAACATTGGCCAAAATGTCCGTATTTTTTTGAATTATTCAGGCAAAAGAAACTTATTACTTTGCCAGTGCCAGAGTCTCTCTTGCGATAGCCAGCTCTTCGTTGGTGGGAACAAGGAGAATCTTTACCTTGGAGTCATCGGTGGAGATGATTCTCTCCTCACCGCGGACATTGTTCTTCTCCGGGTCAAGCTTTGCGCCCAGGTAGCCCAGGTGTGCGCATACGTTTGCACGCATCTCTATGTTGTTCTCGCCGATACCTGCGGTAAAGCAGATGGCATCCACGCCGTTCATGACTGCTGCGTAGGATCCGATGTACTTGATGACATCATAATCGAACACATCCAGAGCCAGCTTTGCTCTCTCATTGCCCGCCGCAGCTGCAGCGCCCAGATCGCGGCCGTCGCTGGATACGCCGGAGATGCCCAGCATACCGGACTTCTTGTTGAGGATGTTGTTCATGCCGTCCAGATCAAGGCCTTCCTTCTTGCCGACGAAGTCGATGATGGCCGGATCGATGTCACCGGAACGGGTTCCCATGACAAGACCCTCCAGCGGGGTAAGGCCCATGCTGGTGTCCACGGACTTTCCGTGATCCACGGCGCAGATGGAAGCACCGTTGCCCAGGTGGCATACGATGATCTTCAGGTCTTCCACCTTCTTGCCCAGCATCTCGGCAGCTCTCTTGGAAACGTAGCTGTGGGAGGTACCGTGGAAACCGTATCTTCTTACCTTGTACTTCTCATAGTACTCATAGGGGATACCGTAGATGTATGCCACTTCCGGCATGGTCTGATGGAAAGCGGTATCGAATACGGCAACGTTCGGTACGCCCGGCATCAGCTTCTGGCATGCACGGATACCGATAAGGTTTGCCGGATTGTGAAGCGGTGCAAGGTCGTTGCACTCTTCGATGGCAGCCATGGTCTCGTCGTTGATCAGGCAGGAAGAGGTGAACTTCTCTCCGCCGTGGACAACACGGTGGCCGACAGCACCAATCTCGGAAAGGCTCTTTACTACGCCCTTCTTCTCATCGGTCAGAGCTGCGATAACAGCGCTGATAGCCTCGCTGTGGGTGGGCATCGGAATCTCGGTAACTTCCTTCTCACCGCCGGCCGGCTGATAGGTCAGTGCGCCGTCGATGCCGATTCTCTCGCAGAGACCCTTGGCAAGAACTGCCTCGGTATCGGAGTTGATCAGCTGATACTTCAGAGAAGAGCTTCCGCAGTTGATAACTAAAATGTTCATGGGTGACCTCCAGATTATTCTTAATTTGTTTATTACTTTGCAGCCATCTGTGCCTGAACAGCGGTCATGGCAACAACGCCTACGATATCATCTGCATAGCAGCCGCGGCTTAAGTCGTTAACCGGCATGGAAAGACCCTGCAGAACCGGTCCGTATGCGTTGGCCTTCGCCAGTCTCTGTACCAGCTTGTAGCCGATGTTTCCTGCCTCAAGGCTCGGGAATACCAGAGTGTTGGCCTTGCCTGCCACCGGGCTGTTCGGTGCCTTAAGGGCTGCAACGGTGGAATCCAGGGCTGCATCGAGCTGAAGCTCGCCGTCCAGCTTGATATCCGGATACTTCTCATGTGCGATCTTTACGGCATCCTGTACCTTGGTGACATCATCATGCTTTGCGCTGCCCATGGTGCTGTAGGAAAGCATGGCAACTCTCGGCTCTGCGCCGATGAAGCTCTGGAAGGACTCTGCGGAAAGGAATGCGATCTCCGCCAGCTTCTCGCCGTCGAAATCGGTGTTTACCGCGCAGTCTGCGAAGATGAACTGACCCTTCTCGCCGTATTCGCAGTTCGGAACCTCAACTACGAAGAAACCGGATACGCTGTGGATGCCCGGTCTGGTCTTTAAGAGCTGCAGTGCCGGACGGATGGTGTTGCCGGTGGAATGGCATGCGCCGGATACAACGCCGTCAGCATCGCCGCACTTGCACATCAGGCATGCATAGTACATGTAGTCCTTCTCCATCTGCTCTTTCGCCTGCTCCGGAGTAAGGCCCTTGCTCTTTCTGAGCTCTACGAACTTGTCGATATACTTCTGCTTATTGGGATCGTTAAAGGGATCAACGATGGTAATACCCTCAAGGTTGTAGCCCTTTCCGTTCTTCTCGATCTCTTCCGGTGTTCCGATGATGACCAGGTTTGCGATATCCTGTGCCACGATCTTCTCCGCCGCTTCATAGGTTCTGTGGTCCATAGACTCCGGAAGCACAATGGTCTTCTTGTCAGCTCTGGCCTTTTCCATCATTACATCAATAAATGCCATGGTAGTTAACCCCTTTCACGATAAAAATATGGAATGAAATCCATGTACATAACAATAATTATTATATACCACCATTTTTTATGGCACAAGTAATAAAGGCCCCAAAAAGCGGCAAGATTGTTCTTTTGGCGAAACAAGTTTTTCATAAATTCATGAAGAATCCCCCGGCTTTCCCCTTTCGCGGAGATAAAAAAATACTTATAATATCTTTGAATAAGCGGAGGAAACACTATGAAGATACTGGGCATTACAGCAGAATACAATCCCTTTCATACGGGTCACGAAGAGCAGATACAAATCGCCCGGAGAGAGGCCGGCGCAGACTGTGTTATCGCAGTCATGAGCGCCTCTTTCGTGCAGCGGGGAGAGCCTGCCGTCTATGACAAGTATGTCCGGACGAAACTTGCCCTTCTGGGCGGTGCCGATATCGTATTTGAGCTGCCGGCCCCCTTTTCCGCGGCCGCAGCCGGCGATTTTGCCGCCGCAGGCGTAAGTCTTCTGGAGAGTCTCGGAACCGATATCCTCTGCTTCGGCAGCGAGTGCGGAAGCCTGGAGGACCTGTCGGCCCCGGCGGAAGTACTTTCTGAAGAGCCGCCGGCATTCCGTTCGCATCTCCAGGCTCTCCTTAAGGAAGGAAAGCCTTTTCCGGAGGCCCGCGCGGAAGCCCTCTCGTCCATTCTTTCCAGAGAGGATATCTCAGCGCTTCTTAAGGCCCCCAACAACATCCTGGGCCTGGAATACCTGCTGGCCATGAAAAAGATAAACAGCCGTATGGCTGCCTTCACCCACAGAAGAAAGGGCGCAGACTACCACCAGGGTGTTCTTCCCGAGGAGACATCCTTTGCCTCCGCCACAGCCCTCCGGTCCTGCCTGCTCGCCGGGGAACCGGAGAAGGCCCTGCCCTTCCTTCCAAAGGAGGCAGAACAGGTGCTCCATGGAGAACGCCCCCTCTGCGCCGACGATTTTTCTCTTCTGCTGGATTATGCCCTGCTCCGGGGACTTCCTCCGACCGATGATATCGAAGGATTTGACCAGTCCCTCTCCGACCGTCTCCGCAGGATGGAGCCGGAGGCCATGTCCTTTTCCGAGAGGGTCCTCCGCCTGAAGTCCAGAAACTATACGGAGACCCGCATCCGGCGGGCCCTTCTGCATCTCCTTCTTGGCATCCGGAAAGAGGACGTGGCACTCTGGAAGGAGAATCTTCCAGGTTATGGGCGGATCCTCGGCTTCCGGAAAGAGGCGGCGCCCTTCCTTAAAGAGATCAAAAAACGCGCCGCAGTCCCGCTGATTGCAAAGACTGCCGACGCGAAATCTCTTCTATCTCCGGCCGCTTACTCCCTCTTTGAAAAGGAAGTAGAGGCCGCGCACATTTACCAGACGGTGCGCGCAGGCAAAGGACTTCCCTTCCGGAATGAGTACCGGCAGGGACCGGTCATTCTCAGCCGGCCATAATCTCTCTTGCGACGTAGACGCCGCTGGCGGAGGCGTGGGACAGGGAGTGGGTAACGCCGCTGCCGTCCCCGATGATATAGAGCCCGGGATACCGGGACTCCAGGTGTTCGTTCACCTCGACCTCCATATTGTAGAACTTGACCTCCACGCCGTAGAGCAGCGTGTCGTCATTGGCGGTGCCCGGGGCAATCTTGTCCAGGGCGTAGATCATCTCGATGATGCCGTCCAGAATCCGCTTGGGAAGAACCAGGCTCAGGTCTCCCGGCTCTGCGGACAGGGTCGGCGTGACAAAGCTTTCCTCGATGCGGTTGTGGGTGCTTCTCCTTCCTCGGATCAGATCCCCGAATCGCTGAACGATTACGCCGCCGCCCAGCATGTTGGAGAGTCTTGCGATGCTCTCACCGTAGCCGTTGCTGTCCTTGAAGGGAACGGAGAAATGTTTGGACACCAGGAGGGCAAAGTTCGTGTTGTTCGTCTGCTTTGCCGGATCCTCATAGCTGTGGCCGTTGACGGTGACAATGCCGTTGGTATTCTCATTGACCACGATGCCCCGGGGATTCATGCAGAAGGTGCGCACCCGGTCCTCGAACTTCTCGGTCCGGTAGACGATCTTGCTCTCATAGAGCTCATCCGTCAGGTGGGAAAACAGCTCCGCCGGAAGCTCCACCCGGACGCCGATGTCCACGCGGTTCGACTTGGTCGGAATCTCCAGATCTTCACAGACTCTCTGCATCCATTTGCTTCCGCTTCTTCCCACGGAGATAATGCACTTC
>DMCD01000227.1:5057-6105 GCA_003445895.1 Lachnoclostridium sp.
AAGAAATCCACCTTTTCTTTCAGCTTCGCATACAGATTCTCCAGCACCACATAGTTGATGTCCGTGCCCAGGTGGCGCACGGAAGCATCCAGGAGCTTTAAGCGGTTCTGCATGCAGACCCGCTTTAACCCCGTGTTTGCCGTGGAATAGAGCTTTGTTCCCGCACCGCCGTGGGCCATGTTGATCTCATCCACATAGTGCATCAGCTCCAGGGCTTTCTGCTTTCCGATGTACTCAAAGAGCGTTCCCCCGAAATCATTGGTAATATTGTATTTTCCGTCGGAAAATGCACCCGCACCGCCGAAGCCGCTCATGATAGAGCAGCTTTTGCAGCCGATGCAGGATTTGATCTTATCCCCGTCGATGGGGCACTTCCGGTTTTCCAGCGCATTGCCGGACTCAAACACCGCAATCTTTAATTCCGGCTTTTTCTCCGTCAGTTCGTAGGCCGCATAGATTCCGCCCGGCCCTGCGCCGATAATTATCACGTCATAGTCTGTCATATTTCCGATATTTCCTTTTATCAGTTTTTAAATGAATGCACCGGAGCCGGGATTCTTCCCTTCCGGCTCACAAAGGCCGAGCAGTCAAATCCGTTCACCGGAATGATGGGCGCATAGCCCAGAAGTCCGCCGAACTCTGCGCTCTCTCCCACACCCTTGCCGATGACCGGGATGAGTCTGACCGCCGTGGTCTTCTGGTTGATCATGCCGATGGCAGCCTCGTCCGCAATGATGCCGGCGATGGTGGTGGCCTTCGTGTCGCCCGGGATGGCGATCATGTCAAGGCCCACGGAGCAGACACAGGTCATGGCCTCCAGCTTCTCCAGAGTGAGGGAGCCGCGGGTTACCGCATTAATCATGCCCTGGTCCTCGCTGACGGGGATAAAGGCACCGGAGAGGCCCCCCACATAGGAGCTGGCCATAATGCCGCCCTTTTTCACCTGGTCATTGAGAAGTGCCAGAGCTGCCGTTGTTCCGGGCGCACCGGTGCTCTCCAGGCCAATCTCCTCCAGAATATCCGCCACGCTGTCGCCCACCGCCGGGGT
>DMCD01000227.1:6240-9457 GCA_003445895.1 Lachnoclostridium sp.
GTCCCACACGGGTTACCTTGAAGGCGGTCTTCTTGATGGTCTCGCACAGAACCTCAAAGCTCTGGCCGCGAACCTGGGAAAGGGCCGTCTTGACAACGCCGGGGCCGCTGACGCCCACATTGATGATGGCATCCGCCTCGGTGACGCCGTGGAAGGCGCCCGCCATGAAGGGGTTGTCATCCGGGGCGTTGCAGAACACCACCAGCTTTGCGCAGCCGATGGAATCATTTTCCTTTGTGGCCTCCGCCGTCTCCTTCACAATCTCACCCATGAGACGGACCGCATCCATGTTGAGTCCCGTCTTGGTGGAACCCACATTGACGGAGCTGCAGACCCGCTCTGTTTTCGCAAGGGCCTCCGGGATCGACCGGATGAGCAGCTCCTCTGCCGGCGTCATGCCCTTGCTCACAAGGGCAGAATACCCGCCGATAAAGTTGACGCCAATCTCCTTGGCTGCCCGATCCAGGGTCTCCGCCAGCTCCACGAAATCCTCCGGGCTGTGGCAGGCGGCCGCACCGATCAGGGCAATGGGCGTCACCGAAACTCTCTTATTGACGATGGGAATGCCGAATTCCCGGGAGATGTGCTCTCCCACGTCCACCAGGTTTCCCGCATACCGGAGAATCTTTCCGTAGATCCGGGTCTTCAGCACGCCGAGGTCGCTGTCAATGCAGTCCAGGAGGCTGATGCCCATGGTGATGGTGCGCACGTCCAGCGATTCCGCCGATATCATCTGGTTGGTTTCCAGAACTTCACTCATATTTACCATATCGCAGTTCTCCCTTCCTTACAGCCGGTGCATGCTGGTAAATATTTCCTCGCGCTGGCAAAGTACCTGCACGCCCTTCTGCTCGCCGACAGCGGCCAGTTCCTTCGCCATCTCATCGAAGGTCTTCTCCATCCGGGACACGTCCACGATCATCATCATGTTGAAGTAATCCTGCAGGATCGTCTGGGTAATATCGAGAATGTTGATGTGATTCTCCGCCAGATAGGTGCATACGGCAGCCACGATACCCACGGTATCCTTGCCGACCACGGTAATAACAATCTTGCTCATAATCTTCCTCCGCTTTCTATATGGTAATGATTTCCGACATCCGGTCCCTGCGGGCCACGGATATGTTGAAATCCTTTGCCTGATATTCGGTGTCGCTCTGATCAATCTCCAGCCGGACCGTCTCGTAGGCCAGCTCCGGAATATTGTTCTCCTGGCTCAGATGTCCCAGGAAAATGTGCCGGATCCCATCATGCAGAATCGTGCTGATGAGACGCCCGCTGTTTTCGTTGGACAGATGGCCGAAATCACTGAGAATCCGCCGCTTCAGCGGATAGGGATAGGGGCCGGCCTCCAGCATCCGCACATCATGATTGGCCTCCACGAGAAGGGCATCCAGATTCTGCAGATGGTCGATGATATACTGGCTGTAATGGCCCATGTCCGTGGCCACCGCCACCGACTTTCTTCCCTCGCTCACCCGGTAGGCCACCGGATTTGCCGCATCATGATCGATGGAAAAGGGCAGGATCTTCAGGTCCCCGATGGAAAAATCCGCATCCGGAAGGATCGGTCTAAGGAGCTCCTCCGGAATCTCTCCCAGGCTCTTCGATGCCTTTATCTGCGTGAGCGTCTCCTTTGTCCCGTAGATGGGGATCGCCTTCCGTCTCGCCAGAACACCTAACCCCCTGATGTGGTCCGAATGCTCGTGGGTTACCAGGATCCCTGAAAGGTCCCTGGCCTCCACGCCGATCTCGTGCAGGCTCTGTTCAATACGCTTGTTGCTGATGCCCGCGTCCACGAGGATATGTGTCCCGTCGCTTCCGACGTAGATACAGTTTCCGCTGCTTCCGCTGGCAATGGATACCATTCGCATAGATTTACTGTTCCCTTTTCTGTTCCATAATCTCCCGGATCTGGCGTTCAGCCTCCTCGTGGGTGGTGCTGTTGTCGATGACAGCATCCGCTCCGCGCCGGTATTCCGCATCCGACATCTGGCTTGCAATGATGGACTCGCACTTCTCTCTGGAATACCCCCGGTCCTTCATCAGCCGTTTGATCCGGACCTCCGGGTCCGTGTAGACATACCAGGTATAATCAAACATGTTCCGGTGTTCTTCATCCACGGGAAGGGCCGCCTCGGCCACCACCAATGAGTCTCCCGCCGCTTCCATCTCCCTGCGGATTTTATCCCAGGTGATGGGGTGGATGATGGCGTTCACGCCGGCCCGCGCACTGTCATCGTGGTAGATGCGCTCTGCCATCGCGGCCCGGTCGATGGTCCCGTCCGCAGCCAGAATATCCCTCCCCAGAAGTTCAACCACCCTGCGGTAGCCCTCTTCTCCCGGCTCCATCAGCTCCTTTGCCAGGTCATCGGCCCGGAGTATCTTTGCGCCGTATTCTTCCTCCAGAAAGCGCAGCACCGAGCTTTTTCCCGCGCCTACGCCGCCGGTCAGATGAATTCTCATAAATGTACCTCTATTTTGTCTCAAACCAGGTTTTCCCGGTCTTCATTCCAATCTCCAGCTCTACCTTCAGATCCGCGGCATGCTTCATCTCTTCTTCCAGAAGAACCGCCACCTTCTCCTGCTCTTCCGGCGCGGTCTCCACCAGCAGTTCATCGTGGATCTGCAGCACCAGGCGGGATTTTAGGCCCTCCTTTCGGAGTCTCCGGTCCACCCGGATCATCGCAATCTTAATGATATCCGCCGCCGTGCCCTGGATGGGTGCGTTCATGGCCACCCGCTCGCCGAACTGCCGCTGCATGAAATTAGCTGCCTTCAGTTCCGGAATCGGCCGTCTTCTGCCGAAGGCCGTCACGGAATACCCCGTCTCCTTCGCCGATGCCACCAGCGCATCCAGGAACTGTTTTACCTGCGGATAGGATTCAAAGTAACTGCTGATATAATCGGCCGCCTCTTTCCGGGAAATGCTCAGGTTGTCGCTCAGGCCGAAGGCGCTGATGCCGTAGACGATGCCGAAATTCACCGCCTTGGCATTCCGGCGAAGCTCCGGCGTCACCTCGGCGAGGGGCACGCCGAATACCTTGGAGGCCGTGATGGCATGGATATCCTCCGCCTCCCGGTAGGCCTCAATCAGATTTTCGTCTCCGGACATGGAGGCGAGAACACGGAGCTCAATCTGGGAGTAGTCGGCATCGGTAAAGAGATACCCTTTCCGCGGCACAAACAGCTTCCGAATCTCTCTTCCCAGCTCCAT
>DMCD01000233.1:0-890 GCA_003445895.1 Lachnoclostridium sp.
TAAGAAGCTCTGCCTTTCTCTTCTCATCCTTCTCCTCCGCTGCCATCTGCTCAGCCAGGTCAGCGTGACGATTTGCCAGGGCAATGATGCCTTCCGCGGTGATGATGAGGGACTTATAGAAAATCATCTGCTTCAGAACATCTTCGCCGCCTGCAGCGTCCAGGGAAGCCAGCTTCTCTTCTGCTTCCTTCTTGATGCCGCCTACGCCCTTAGCGAGGAGGGTTCTCCAGCCGGGGGTGTTCTCGCCGTAGCCGCGGACAAACTTCTTGTCAACATAGAGCATGCCGCCGTCGCGCATGGTGCGGACGTCATCGGGCATCATCGCATTCCAGCGGTCAAGGACACATTTGCCTCTCCAGTAGGGAGCAACCTCTTCCATGAAGAGCTTCTTGTTCTCCTCAGAGAGATAGAAGGGGTCATACTTACGGGTGCTGATGGTGTCCAGCTCTCTCTCGATAACAGAGCAGGCAGAATCGGGATTCAGGATTCCGGCACGGGGCTTGAATGCCACGCCGCCGACAAGGAGCTCATTGTCCTGGATGAAGATGGGCTTGTTCTCATAAACCATCTTCATGGCGGTTGCCTTCTGGATGGCCCACGGCTGACCCTCGGTGGCCTTGAAGCCCTGGGTTACATAGTAAGCATCTTTGATATCCATCTCTACTCTGTGGGACAGGTAGTTCTTTCTCAGTGCATTGATTCTCTCCATGTACGCTTTGCTCATCGATTCTTCCTCCTTAAGGCTTTTTGTTTTTATTTGAAACACTCACTTTACACGCACTGCAAATTTTCTGTTCTGCCCTGTATAAGAGCAACTTCTTTGCCAAAACACAGATGAGCTTTGCCAAAACCCCGGGAGATTCCTGTTTTTTATTGATTCTGCACAACAA
>DMCD01000233.1:1010-2558 GCA_003445895.1 Lachnoclostridium sp.
GAACTGGTAAATGGGGACGTATCCTGCCTGCAGACAAAAAAAGAGCGCAAAACCGCAAAAAATGCAAAGAAAAAATTTGCGGTTTTGCACCCGGAAATGTACCCTTTTGCCGGCACAGTCCGCTGCGTTCTATGGACAGACCCCCGTATTTTTGTTAAACTTTTCAGAGAAACTTAAATCTTTTTCCGGGAGGAGAGCCTGTCCTATGCATATACAGACGTATCTCAACAACCTGCTCAGTTCCCAGCACCTGGTATCCTATCTTTTCTGGCTGCTCACCGCCGTCGGTCTTCTGAAAGTCACGGAAAAGTTCGGTCAGAAAAGCTTCCTGACATTTATTCCCGGCCTCCGGTACCTGCCCCTCGGCCGGTGCGCGAACCGCCGGGATGAATCTTACCGGTGTGTCGCTCTGGAAATCGTAAGCACCCTGCTGGTCCAGGCCGGCTGGATGGTGCCGGAGGGCAGCAGAGCCTACTATGTTCTCATCGTGGCGGCCATGGTTTTTTCGCTGGTTCTTCTGATATATATGGCGCGCGTCATCGATGGTCTGCGGCTGGTATTCGGCAAAAGCCGGGTATGGCTGGTTTTGTGGATCTTCTTCCCTGCCGTCACCGCCCTGCTGTGGGGATTCGGCAGTAAATACCAGCCTGTCCGCAAAAATACGGATACAAACGACGACCTCCTGGCAGGCACCGTGCCGGCCGACATTGACACCGACATACATATCGAAAATCTTCCCGCGGACGAAGGCCTTCACATCCACATCATGGACCGTCAGGTCAAAGACGGCTCCAAGACGCGGTATCTTCTGAAGGATATCAACCTCGCCATCCCGAACCGCTCCCTGGTTCTTCTTCTCGGCGGGTCCGGTTCCGGCAAGACCACCTTCGTCAACGCCGTCAACGGATATGAGAAGGCCAATGCCGTCATTACCCTGAACGGCATAAATATTTACGAAAATTACGACAAGATGAAATACCGTCTCGGCTTTGTCCCCCAGCAGGAACTGATGCGGATGAACGACACGGTCCTGCGCACCATATCCGACGCGGCCATGATGCGGCTGCCCGTCGGCACCACCGCAGCGGAACGGAGACAGAAGGTGGACGCCGTCATGGATACCCTGGGCCTTACTGCAGGTAAGGACGGCCTGGTTGCCAAAAAATCCGGCGGCATGAAAAAGCGTATCTCCATCGCCATGGAGCTGGTCTCCGACCCGGATCTCTTTATTCTCGATGAGCCGGACTCCGGCCTGGACGGCGTTATCGCAAGAGAGCTCTTTGAAAAGCTCCGATCGATTGCCGATGAAGGAAAGATTGTCCTCGTCATCACCCACACGCCGGACCGGGTGGTCCATTTCTTTGACAAGGTCATCGTCCTCGGAAGGGATTCCGGACGGGTCGGAAGACTTGCCTTTTACGGCAGTCCCGACGAGGCCCGGGCTTTCTTCGGGAAAAACACCATGGAAGAAGTGGTCATGTCCGTCAACCGAAAGGATCAGGGCGGCGAAGGCCGGGCCGATGAATTCATCGCCCGCTATGCAGCCCT
>DMCD01000233.1:2671-3673 GCA_003445895.1 Lachnoclostridium sp.
GCCAGAAAGGAGGAACCGGACCATGAATGAGAAAACTGCTCTGCGCTATCCGGGCAGACTGGCCCAGATTCCCATCTATTTCGGAAAGCTCTCCCGCATGTTCCTCTACCAGAGTGACTGGAAGGCACTGCCGATGGCCGCCATCATCGCCGGCGTCGTCACCTTCGCCGTGGGACAGAACCTCTTTAAAACCCAGGAAGGCACCACCACCGGCTGCTTTGCCCTGGTCTGCGTCTGCATCTGGAACGGCTTTTTCAACTCCATACAGGTCATCTGCAGAGAGCGGCCCATCATCAAGAGGGAGCACCGGGAAGGACTGCACATTACTTCCTATATCGCAGCCCATCTGATCTACCAGATGCTCCTGTGCATCGTCCAGACCGTCATTCTTCTGGGCGTCTGCCGCCTGGCGGGGGTGTCATTCCCGACCGAGAGCCTGATCACCGGCAGCTTCATGCTGGATCTGGGGCTTACGCTCTTCCTCATTACCTACGCGGCGGATATGCTGAGTCTGGCCATCTCCTGCCTGGTGAAGAATACCACCACCGCCATGACGCTGATGCCCTTCATGCTGATCTTCCAGCTGATTTTCTCCGGCGGCCTGATTCCTCTCGAAGGTCCGGCCTCCGCCCTCACCAGCTTCACCATCTCCAAATGGGGACTTTACAGCCTCTGCACGCTGGGCAATTTCAACGCCCAGCCCATGGTTACCCTGTGGAACACCCTGTTCAAGTTCCGGGGTGTGGAGTTCGAAGGCATTTTCCCGATTCAGCTGGCCATGTCCAAGATTGAGCGGGAAGGCGGAATCGATGCATTCTGCAAGGCATCCGGCACCTACACCAGTAAAGCGGAGTACCTCTTCACCGCCGAGAATGTCCTGAACTGCTGGGTTCCGCTCCTCATCTATGCGGCGGTATTCGCCCTTGTAGCCATCATTCTTCTGGAATTCATTGACCGCGACCGCAGATAGAGAGCAAATAATGTCATCCTCTTCTTCCGCCG
>DMCD01000201.1:0-1022 GCA_003445895.1 Lachnoclostridium sp.
CTTCAGCCCTGTCTTAGCTGCAGCGCCTTCTTCTGCAGCGCTTTCTTCTGCAGCGCCTGCTTCCTTTGTCTCTTCCCGGGCTATATCCTCCAGCTTCTTCTCGAAATCCACGATGTTTTTGATCTTGTCCAGGAAAAACAGGTCGATCTTTGTCCTGGTATAGATGGCCTGGGGGTCCGCCCCAAGCCACAGAAGCTCCGAGATGGCGTAGATCCGGTCATCGGTGCCCTCTTCGATATAGGCGAGCAGCTTCTGCACCGCTTCTCTCCGGTTTTCCGGCGCTTCTTTCTCTGAGAGATTCTTCACGTCGAATTTTTCCAGATGAATATGGTTCTTCCCGTCCTCCAGGGACCGGATGGCCTTCAGCAGGCTCTCCTCCAGGGTCCGGCCGATGCTCATGGTCTCGCCCGTGGCTTTCATCTGGGTGGACAGGGTATTGGCGGCATCCGTGAATTTGTCAAAGGGAAACCGGGGCATCTTGGTCACCACATAGTCCAGAGCCGGCTCAAAGCAGGCGGGCGTATTGGCCAGGGGGATCTCCTCCAGGTTCATCCCCACGGCGATCTTGGCGGAGACCCGGGCGATGGGATACCCTGTGGCTTTGGAGGCCAGGGCTGAGGACCGGGAGACTCGGGGATTGACCTCGATGACGTAGTAGGCGAAGGACTCCGGATCCAGGGCAAACTGAACGTTGCAGCCCCCCTTCACCTGAAGGGCCCGGATGATCCGCACCGCCGCATCCCGCAGCATATGGTACTCCTTGTTGGTCAGGGTCTGGCTGGGAGCGACCACGATGGAATCTCCCGTGTGAATACCCACGGGATCCAGGTTTTCCATGTTGCAGACGGTGATGACAGTGTCATTTGCGTCCCGCATGACCTCGTACTCGATCTCTTTATATCCCCTGATGCTCTTCTCCACCAGCACCTGGTGCACCGGGGACAGATCCAGGGCATGGCGCATCCGTTCCCGCATCTCCTCCTCATTATGAGCAAAACCGCCGCCGGTGCCGCCCAGGGTGA
>DMCD01000201.1:1072-2784 GCA_003445895.1 Lachnoclostridium sp.
TGCCGCCCAGGGTGAAGGCCGGCCGGAGAATCACCGGATAGCCGATGTCTTCCGCTGCTCTCAGGCCTTCCTCCACGGAGGAGGTAATCTCCGAGGGTACCACCGGCTCGCCCAGGGTCTCACAGAGCTCCTTGAACTGCTCCCGGTCTTCAGCCCGTCGGATACTGGCCGCATCGGTTCCCAGAAGCTCAATCTCGCACTCCTCCAGGACACCTTTTTCATAGAGCTGCAGGGAAAGATTTAATCCCGTCTGGCCGCCCAGGCCCGGCACAATGGCGTCGGGCCGTTCATGGCGGCAGATCCTCGCTAGATATTCCAGGGTCAGGGGCTCCATGTAGACCTTGTCCGCGATGGCGTGGTCCGTCATAATCGTGGCCGGATTGGAGTTGGCGAGGATAACCTCGTACCCCTCTTCCTTCAGGGCGAGACAGGCCTGGGTGCCGGCATAGTCAAACTCCGCCGCCTGCCCGATAACGATAGGTCCGGAGCCTATCACCAGTATTTTATGAAGATCCGTTCTCTTCGGCATAACTTTGCCTCCTGCTGTTATTCTTCCTGATCTGCGGCAGTCCCGCTTCACATTCTTCCCTGCATCAGTCCCGCTTCACATTCTTTCCTGCATCAGCCCGCAGAACCGGGCAAACAGTTCCGTGCTGTCCTGGGGACCCGGGGCGCTCTCCGGGTGGTACTGCACGGAGAACATGCCCTCCTTTATACTCTCGATTCCCTCCACCGTGCCGTCCAGAACATTGATATGAGAAACGGCAAGGCCCGTACCGCCGAGGCTGTCTTCCTCCACGGCATAGCTGTGATTCTGGCTGGTGATAGCGATCTTCCCTGTGGCCAGTTCCTTCACCGGGTGATTGCCGCCCCGGTGGCCGAACTTCAGCTTATAGGTCTTCGCTCCGCAGGAAAGCGCCAGGAGCTGATGTCCCAGGCAGATGCCGAACATGGGGACTCTTCCCCGAAGCGCCGGGAGCGTCCCGATGACCTCCGGCACATCCGTCGGGTCTCCCGGCCCGTTGGAGATGAGGATGCCGTCCGGCGCCAGGGCGAGGAGCTCCTCCGCCGGCGTATCGAAGGGCACCACGGTCACGTTGCAGTGATTCCGATTCAGCATCCGGATGATGTTCAGCTTCAGGCCGCAGTCGATCACCACCACGTGAAACCGGGGATTGGAGGTCCGGCTGTACCACTTTTTTGTGCAGCTTCTTCTCCGCACCGCATCCCGCGGCACCGGCGTCTCTTCGATTCTCCGGACCGCCTCCGCCGCAGGGGTTCCGATGCCGGTGATCATTCCCCGCCGGGTTCCGAAGTCCCGGATGCTGCGCACCAGCTTCCGGGTATCCACCCCGCAGATCCCCGGAACGCCGCTGTCTGCCAGCAGCTCCCCCACTGTTTCCACCGACCGGAAGTTCGAAGGATTCTCATTGATATCCCGCACAATGAACGCCGAGGGGGCAATGATCCGGCTCTCGTCATCCTCGCCTGTGATGCCGTAATTCCCGATAAGCGGATAAGACATCACCACTCCCTGATCCGTGTAGGACGGATCCGAGAGAATCTCCTGGTAGCCGGCCATGGAGGTGTTGAACACCACCTCGCAGACCACATCCTTTTCCGCCCCGAAGCCGATACCGGGGTATTCGCTTCCATCCTCCAGCACCAGCTTCCGGTCAAATTCCGACAGTTTCATTGTCTGTATCTCCATC
>DMCD01000289.1 GCA_003445895.1 Lachnoclostridium sp.
TCTTCTCTTAAGGGAAGGAGAGCAACGGCATCCTCCCTTCCGGCCACGGCTTCCCAGCTGGCGCTGCCGAAGTTTCTGGCAGGGATTCTTCCGGCATCCCCTTCCGCTCTTCTGAAGGCAGCCGGAACCAGAAGACTGAATATTCATGTGACAAAAACCTGGGGAGACGGCGCTTCCCTGCACACGCAGGATCAGGCCGTAGTCCATCTTCTCTCCGGCGGAGAGGATACCGGACAGGTGCTGGTGCTGAATGAGGAGAATGGATGGGAGGGGAGTTTTACGGGACTTCCCGCAGTGAATGAGCAGGGAGCGGTTGAATACAGCGTTTCGGAGGAGGCGGTGGGAGACTATGTTCCCTTTTATTCCTACTCCGGCGGGGCGGACGAACGGGAATACTGGGTGCCGGCCGAAGAAATCGAGGAAGGCACAGCCTATGTGCTGGCAAGTGACGGAATCTCGCCGACGGCAGAAGGAGGAGCCGGAAGCGTCGTCATGCGGCAGCTGGATAGACAGACCAGGGCAAAGCGCCTGGATGGCAGAATCTGTCATGACTATATCATTGACCCGGAAGAGGACGCGCAGTGGGTTTTCTCGGCCGGGACCAGAGGATTTGAGATGAGAAATGCGGAGACCGATGAGATTCTTACCTTTGGCAGGGTGGGAGGCTCGAATGTATTTTATCTGCAGGAGAATCCGGCGGAGGCAAGGCGTGCCTATTTTACCGAATCGGATTCGGCCGCCGGTGCGCAGATTGCGGGGGAAATCGGCGCATTTTACCTTAGGCCCTATGCCCTTTCTGCAGAGGGAGGGGCGGTCAGCAAGGGGGAAGGGGCGCAGTTTCAGCTGTACCGGAGGTCTTCCGGAAACTGGGAGATGGAGGTTGCTGTCAGCAACCGGCGCACCGAGAGGCCGGACCCCAAGGTAACGATTCCCCACAGGAAAACCATCGATGCGTTCCGGGACGGACAGGAGAATCCGGATACGGCGCTGGATAATCAGGCAGCGGATCGGACGGATCTTTACCGCCTGTACCTGGATGCGGGAACGGTGAATGAGACGCAGCCGCTCAATGTGGTGATGGTGCTGGATTATTCCGGCTCCATGAATCCCAGGGAGGATGATCCCAGGAAGGACAATTACTACATGGAAGGGCAGACCAGGTACGAGGTTCTGCGTGATACCGTCTGCCCGGTGGACCGGGACGGGATTGTGGACATTATTCTCTCGGACCCCGACAATCGGATGAGTCTGGTGACCTTCTCCTGGATGTATGAGGAGAATACGGTGATCGCCGCGGACTGGACCGACTCGGCGGAGGAGATCCGGCAGGTGATACTGAACGGGAATCCGGCAGAGGGAACGAACTACGACCTGGCACTTAGGATGGTGTCAGAACTGCTGGGAAGAATTCCGGAATCCCGGAAGGACTATCCGACCTATGTCCTTTTCATGAGCGACGGCGTGCCCACAGAGTATGTGACGGCAAACGGACTGCCGGGCGGATACGTCTCACCGGGCGTAAGTGAGGTTTCCGGGCAGGGCGGATTCTACGGCAGCGTCGGCGTGGAGACGCTGCAGAACCTGGAACTGGTAATTCCCAGGACACTGGAGGCAGTGGAACGCTTTCAGGAGAACTGGCCGAAAGTGAATATCAGTGCGGTCGCATTTTCCAACCAGGATATGGCGGCGCGCATCTGCGTGCCGGAATATGTCGGCGGTGAGGAGACAGAGGACTGCGTGGATATGCCGGAGGGATACACCTATGACATGGTTCTCCGCCGCATGATTCAGAACCGGGGGGCCTTCTATACAGCAGCCACGGGGGAGGAACTGCGGGAATCCTTCGAGGACATGATTCTGGCCTCCCGGGTGAGCCATGCGGTGATTGCCGACACACTCAGTGCGTACACGGAGGTGTATGCAGAGCAGCCGGACTATAAGGTGACGATGAAGAAGGAAGGAGAGGATGCGATTGTTCTCTGGGAGAACGGAACGCTCACAGCCGCAGGAGCGGGAAAACTCCGGAGTGTCGTCTCCGACGGAGAAAAGCGGGTTTCGGCGGAATTTGAACCGGACTATGTGCTGGAGGAAGACTATGTATACACACTTTCCTTCAATGTGAGGACGACGACAGAGGCCTATGAGGAATTTGCCCGGGGAACTTCCGCCGGCGAGGACGGATACGGCGGCGTGCGGGGAGATGCTTCCGAGCGCTATCCCAGGGAGACCGATTACGGGGAAAATGCCACCAGCACCAACTGCCCCGGATTTCATTCCGATGCGGAAGCGGCCTTTGAGTATGCCGTCAAGGGCAGGCTTTATTCCGACCCCTATCTGCATCCGGTGGTGCAGGTATCGGAGCGGACCCTGGAAATCCGCAAGGTGGATTCCCGGGATGAGACAGTGCTTCTTTCCGGCGCATCCTTTGACCTCTACCGGCGGGCAGATGCCGCATCGGAAGGTGCGGTGCCGCTTCCCGGGGCTTCCCCGGAGGAGCGTTTCCTGAAAGTAAATCCGGAGCCGTTGGTGACGGGGGAAGAGGGAAGTATTGCGGTGCATCATCTGGTGCCGGGAGTATACCGGCTGTGGGAGCTGGAAGCGCCGAAGGGATACCAGCTTCCGGAGGAGACCATCGAGGTAGTGCTTTCCGGCGGACCCGGGGGCACAGGAATGTCCGATGGCACAGGTGAAGTGGCCGGACTCCTTCCGGGTGCGGACGGCGTGACGGTTCTGGTGGTAAAAAACCTCGGAAAAGTCGTGCTGCCGGCGGCGGGAGGCATGGGCAGCGCGGCACTTCTTCTGGCGGGAATCAGCGCGGCAGCCGCGGGCGCTGCGCTGCGCAGATACAATATTTAACATACAAGGAGGGTAAGGTTTATGAGACAGAAAAAACTTTGGGGTATCATCGTATCGGCCGCACTGGTGCTGGGGAGCACCCTGTCGGCAGCAGCTGCAAACACGAAGGCGCACACCATTACCATTGAAAACAGCAGGGACGGGCATGTCTACGAAGCGTATCAGGTCTTTTCGGGAGAATGGTCCCGGGAAGGCACCGGGGAATCTGCGGTGAACTTTCTCTCGAATGTTGACTGGGGCAGCGGCACAGATGGTCCGGCACTGCTTGCGGAGCTGAAAGGTGATGGGATTCTCGGAGAATTCTTTGCGGAGGCGGATTCTGCCGCAGCCTGCGCGGAAGTGCTGGAAGAACTGGGAAAGACAGCGTCCGGCGACCAGCTGCTCGACCGGTTTGCAGAGCTTGCGTGGAAGCATCACGGGGAAAAGGCCGGCGAATCCACAGAAACCGAAAGTCCCTATACCATCGATGTTTCCGGCGACGGATACTACCTGGTAAAGGATAAGGATCCCGCCTCGGGAACTTATCCGGAGGGAGATGCCGCCACCCGGTACATGCTGCAGGTGGTGGGGGATATCACCGTCACGGCGAAAGCGGACGCACCGACGCTGGAAAAGAAGATTCTGGAAGGAAGCGGCGGAGGAGCGGATAGGGCCGTGGATGCCAACGAAGCCGGTATCGGCGACACCGTCCGCTATCAGCTGAAGTCGGCAGTCCCGCAGATGGATGGCTATGAAAAGTACTTTTTCATCGTCCACGACACCCTGTCGGAGGGGCTGGATTTCCTGCCGGAAAGCCCTGTCGTAACGGTGGGTGGAAGACCGGTTCCCGCCTCCGATATCGAGGTGGTAACGCCGGGCCTTGAGAGCGGATGTACCTTTGAGATCGTT
>DMCD01000162.1 GCA_003445895.1 Lachnoclostridium sp.
GAGCAGTATACTCCCCGTCTGTCAGGTCCTTTTCCCGGAGAATCAGTCCTTGGGGATGCAGCGAAGCTATCCTCCGGACCTGCTCCTCAAAATCCCCGGCGCAGAGCTTCCGGTCCGTCACCGCAATCAGGTGCCGGTATACTCCCGCATCAGACATAGAGATAATCATTCAGCACCGGCTGAAGGCCTCCCTGCGCCATATCCGCGTACATTTTCTCAATGGAGCGGCCGTCCTCAATCTCAAACTGCTCATCTCCCGCTTCCCCTTCCTGGGAGCCCTCGTATTTCTCTTCGTGGTCTCCGATACCGGTGGAAACGCCGGCCGAAACCTTGGTCGCACAGATTTTGGCGATGCCGTTCCGGAAGGATGCACTCTCTCTGCTGGAGACGGTGATGCCCGCAAAGGGCAGGAACAGGCGGTAGGCGCAGAGCACCTGGCAGAGCTCCTTCTCTCCCACATCCCTGGGATTGATCCGGTCGTTGTTGACGATCGGGCGGAGTCTGGGGCAGCTTAAGGAAATCTCCGCGTGGGGGTACTTCCGGTTGATATAATAGGCGTGCAGCGCCGTTGCCAGGGCATCCTTTCTGAAGTCTGCAAGGCCGAGAAGCGCCGAGAAGGCAACGCCCCGCATACCGCCGAGAATCGCCCTCTCCTGGGCGTCAAACCGGTAGGGCCAGACTCTCTTATGTCCCATCAGGTGCAGGGTTTCATATTTGTCCGTGTCGTAGGTCTCCTGGAACACGGTCACATAGTCCACGCCGCACTCGTGGAGATACCGGTATTCGTCCACATTGACCGGATATATCTCGATGCCGATATTCCGGAAATACTTCCGGGCAATCTTCACCGCCTCGCCGATATAGTGCACATCGGACCACTTTCTGCTCTCGCCGGTGAGAATCAGAATCTCTTCCATACCCGTCTCGGCAATCACCTGCATCTCATGCTCCACCTCTTCCAGGGAGAGCTTCTTCCTGCGGATATTGTTATAGCAGTTGAATCCGCAGTAGACGCAGTAATTCTGGCAGTAGTTGGCGATGTAGATCGGCGTGAAGATGTAGACCGTATTGCCGAAATGATTCTTTGTCTCCTCCTCCGCCCGTCTTGCCATCCGCTCCAGGAAGGGGGCCGCCGCAGGAGAAAGCAGCGCCTTGAAATCCTCGATGCTGCAGGTATCTCTGCTCAGTGCCCGCTCCACGTCCCTTGCGGTGTAGGCCGACGGATCATAATCCTTCATCTGCGCAAGGACCCTCTCCTTGATATCCGATTCAATAACTTCCATGCCCTCCATATAGGCCATGTGGTCCGTGCGGAAGGAAGGGTCCTGCTCCAGACGGTGCTTTCTGGCCAATGCCTCCGGCGGAAGTGTGTCGCTGTCTACAAAATAAACCTGGGTTTCTTCATTCATCGTTATCCTGTACCTCTTTCCCTGTTCTGTCCTGTATTCCCTGTACCACGTCCTGTACTTCTCAGCGCAGAAATCCGGTCAGCGGGTCAGAGGCGCTTCCGCCCCGGGCGAGAACCCGTCCCATGCCGGTCAGATAGGCCTTTCGTCCCGCCTCAATGGCCAGCCGGAAGGCCTCCGCCATGGCGGGAACATCCCCGGCTGTCGCAATGGCCGTGTTGGCCATAATCGCCGCAGCGCCCATCTCCATGGCCTCACAGGCCTGGGAGGGCTTGCCGATGCCGGCGTCCACAATAATCGGCAGGTCAATCTCATCGATGAGAATCTGAATCAGTTCCTTTGTCACCAGCCCCTTGTTGCTGCCGATGGGAGCTGCCAGCGGCATCACCGCAGCCGCTCCGGCATTCTGCAGGTCTCTCGCCGCATTCAGGTCCGGATGCATATAGGGAAGAACGATAAAGCCCTCTTTTGCCAGGATCTCCGTCGCTTTCACCGTCTCATAGTTGTCCGGAAACAGGTATTTCGCATCATGCATGATCTCCACCTTCACGAAGTCGCCGCATCCCATGGCACGGCTGAGTCTTGCGATGCGCACCGCTTCTTCCGCATTTCTTGCGCCGGAGGTATTCGGCAGAAGGGTTACACCCTTCGGGATGTAATCCAGGATATTCTCCTTGTCCCGGGTGTTGGCACGGCGCAGCGCCAGGGTAATGATCTGGGCGCCGCCCTGCTCGATCGCCGCCTCAATCAGCTTCAGATTGTACTTTCCGGAGCCGAGGATAAAACGGCTGGTAAATTCGTGTCCGCCGAGAATCAGTTTGTCTTCTGTCATGGTCATTTCTTCTCCTTTATTGATTAATCTGCAGTACTTTTGTCTACGTTGGGATTTTCCCCTAAGATCAGCCGTATGACCTGATTGGCCATGTGGCCGGCACAGACGGCGACCCGGGGCGCCATAAGCCCCATTCCTTCCCCGATGTCTGTGGTCTGGTCTCCGCAGACATACAGCCGCCCCATCCTGCGGACGGTCTGTATCTGATTGGCATCGCCATATCCTGCCATGCCGTTTCCGGAAACCACCGCCGCTCCCGGGCAGCCGGTCAGAAGCCCCCGGACCAGCATGGCCTTCTGGTCCGGCCTGTCAAAGGCCTCACACACGATGGCGTATTCTCCGAACAGTTCCCGGATATTCTCCTCTGTCACAAGGACCTGCCGGCTTTTAATATCCAGCCAGGGATTTATCTGCTGCAGCATCTCCGTGAGCGCCTCTGTCTTCGGTCTTCCCAGATGCGGTATCATATAGGCCTGCCGGTTGAGATTTGTCACATCCACGCTGTCAAAGTCCACCAGAAAGAGGTGTCCCACCCCGCTTCTGGCCAGAGCGACGGCGACATGGGATCCGAGACCGCCGAGACCGGCCACCGCCACGGAGGCGGCATTCAGTTTTTCCTTCATCCAGGAAGGAAACCTTCTGTCAAAGGCCCGGTCCAGTTCCTCTCTCGTAATCCGGATTCCGTTTCCTTCCGCCCGGTTCCCCTCTGCGGTAATACTCATCTTCATCAGCCTCCTCCCACAAACCGGAGGACCTCAACGCTGTCCCCGTCCTGCAGGACCACATCTCCCAGGCATTCCCGGGCAAGGATCTCCAGATTCCGTTCCACAACGACATTCGCGGTATCAAACCCGGCCTCTTCCAGGTACTCCAGCACCGTCTTTCCGGCCGCGTCTTTCTCTTCTCCGTTGATGACAACCATCCTTCTCTCCTTTCCCCTGCTCAGGCAGGAAATCCGCTGTACCCTCCTTATAATGCAAAGAGGACACGCGGTTCTTCACCGGCGTGTCCTCTGGTATCCCTGTCTGCGCCGGCGGATTCTGCCGCGAAAGACTTCTCTTCCGCAGCTTCTTCGTTCGGCGCCTGGTTGTTCTTTATATAATGACGGCAGAAAGTGGTGCCCCCGGTCTGCCGTAAATAAAAGGGGTATCCGCCAACGCGGATACCCCGAAATAACCTTGTATCTCCCTACGTTGGCATTATCCAAATCAGGTTGCGGGTCCAGGCGATACAGCCTGTTCTCAGCCCGCTTCCGCGAGCTCCCCTTTTCTGTAAACTATTTTATACGCATCCCTTTCCGCCGTCAAGTAAGCGGCCCCGGGTGCAATGATGAATTTTCCTGTACGAATTATGCAAATACAAAGGGGGGTGCCAGAAGGCACCCCCCGATAATTCAAGGCAATATTCTGAATTAGTGATTTGCAGCCTTAGCCTTTGCCTCGATGATCTTCTGGGTAAGAATCGGAACGATCTTGTTCAGGTCGCCTACCAGACCGAAGTCAGCTACATCGAAGATCGGAGCGGACTCGTCCTTGTTGATGGCGATGATGAGATCGGACTCTTCCATACCAGCCAGATGCTGGATAGCACCAGAGATACCGATTGCGAAGTACAGCTTCGGGCGAACGGTCTTACCGGTCTGGCCAACCTGCAGATCCTTCGGCTTCCAGCCTGCATCTACAACTGCACGGGAGCAGGAAACGGTTCCGCCGATAGCAGCTGCCAGATCGTCAAGAATCTTGAAGTTCTCCGGACCACCCATTCCACGGCCGCCGGAAACAAGGATCTTGGCATCCTGGATATCCACGGTATCGCTGACCTTCTTGACAACGTCAAGAATCTCAACATACAGATCATCCGGAACAAAGCCGGGGTTGAAGTTCTCAACTTCGCACTTGCGGCCCGGCTCCTTCGGGTTCTTCTGCATAACGCCCGGACGAACGGTAGCCATCTGCGGACGGAAATGCGGGCAAGCGATGGTAGCGATGGTGTTGCCGCCGAATGCCGGACGGGTCATAAGGAGCTGATTGTGAAGCTGCTCCTGTCCCGGAACCGGGTTAAGCGGGAAATCGCCGATATCCAGCTTGGTGCAGTCTGCGGTAAGACC
>DMCD01000248.1:0-688 GCA_003445895.1 Lachnoclostridium sp.
CGCCGAACTGAGCCTTGCCGCCCAGAGGCTGCTGCGTAACCAGGGAGTATGGGCCCGTGGAACGGGCATGAATCTTATCATCTACCAGGTGGTGCAGTTTCAGGTAATTCATGTGGCCGATGGTAACCGGCGCATCAAAGAACTCTCCGGACCGGCCGTCGCGCAGAAGAACCTTTCCGTCGCGGCTGATCGGAACACCCTTCCACAGCTTTCTGTGCTCCAGGTGGGTTCCCAGGTATTCCATAACGCCCGGGTCAACCGAATCCTTATACTTCTCCTCGAATTCCTCCCAGGAAGTGTTGACATAGTCATTGGCCATCTCGAGGGCATTCTGAATGTCTTCCTCGTCGGCACCGTCGAAGATCGGGGTGGCGATATCCAGACCGAGCACCTTCGCCGCAAGGCTTAAGTGGATCTCCAGGATCTGACCGATGTTCATTCGGGACGGAACGCCCAGCGGGTTCAGCACGATATCCAGCGGACGTCCGTTCGGCAGGAACGGCATATCCTCCACCGGAAGGATGCGGGATACGCAGCCCTTGTTTCCGTGACGTCCGGCCATCTTATCGCCGACGGAGATTTTTCTCTTCTGGGCAATGTAGATGCGGACAGACTCGTTCACGCCCGGCGGCAGCTCGTCGCCGTTCTCTCTGGTAAATACCTTCGCTGCCACGACGATACCGTAAGC
>DMCD01000248.1:798-1092 GCA_003445895.1 Lachnoclostridium sp.
CCGAAGATGGCGCGGAGCAGTCTCTCCTCGGCAGTCAGCTCGGTCTCACCCTTCGGGGTAACCTTTCCTACCAGGATATCACCGGCACGGACCTCCGCACCGATGCGGATGATGCCTCTCTCATCCAGGTCTTTCAGCGCATCATCGCCGACGCCCGGAACATCGCGGGTGATCTCCTCCGGTCCCAGCTTGGTGTCGCGGGACTCTGCCTCGTACTCTTCAATATGAACGGATGTGTATACGTCATCCTTTACCAGACGCTCGCTGATAAGAACGGCGTCCTCGTAGTTGTAG
>DMCD01000248.1:1152-2242 GCA_003445895.1 Lachnoclostridium sp.
CTTCCCAGGTCATGAAACCGATGAGCGGGTTCTTGCCCAGGGCAATCTCACCGCCGCAGGTGGACGGACCGTCCGCGATCACGTCGCCGGCCTCCACATGGTCGCCCTTGTAGACGATCGGCTTCTGGTTGTAGCAGTTGGACTGGTTGCTGCGCATGAACTTGGTCAGATGATACTCATCAAGCACGCCGTCGCCGTCTCTGCGGATAAGAATCCGGTCGGAAGAAGACATCTCGACCGTGCCGGGAGCGGTGGCAACCATGCACACGCCGGAGTCTACCGCAGCCTTCGCATCGATACCGGTGCTGACAGCAGCACGCTCGGTCATCAGCAGCGGAACAGCCTGTCTCTGCATGTTCGAACCCATCAGGGCGCGGTTTGCGTCGTCGTTCTGCAGGAACGGAATCATGGATGTCGCCACGGAGAATACCATCTTCGGGGATACGTCCATCAGATCCACGCGGGTCTTCTGATAGGAAGAGGTCTCATCACGGAAACGTCCGGAAACGTTGCGGTTGATGAAGTGTCCCTCCGCATCCAGCGGCTCGTTCGCCTGTGCGACGACGAAATCATCTTCCTCGTCGGCGGTCAGGTATCTTACCTCTTCGGTAACTCTCGGCTCCTTCGGGTCGCTCTTGTCCACCACGCGGTAGGGAGCTTCCACGAAGCCGTACTCATTCACCTTCGCATAGGTAGCCAGGGAGTTGATCAGACCGATGTTCGGACCTTCCGGGGTCTCAATCGGGCACATACGTCCGTAATGGGTGTAGTGTACGTCTCGGACCTCAAATCCGGCACGGTCTCTGGACAGACCGCCGGGACCCAGAGCGGAAAGTCTTCTCTTGTGGGTCAGCTCGGACAGCGGGTTGTTCTGATCCATGAACTGGGACAGCTGGGAGCTTCCGAAGAACTCCTTGACCGCAGCTGTCACCGGCTTGATGTTGATCAGGCCCTGTGCGGTGATCGAATCGATATCCTGGGTCGTCATGCGCTCGCGGACCACACGCTCCATACGGGAAAGACCGATGCGGTACTGGTTCTGCAGCAGCTCGCCGACGGAACGGATGCGGCGGTTGCCCAGATGGTCGAT
>DMCD01000248.1:2290-7746 GCA_003445895.1 Lachnoclostridium sp.
TTGCCCAGATGGTCGATATCATCCGCGCTGCCGATGCCGTACTCCAGGTGCATATTGTAATTAATAGAAGCAATGATGTCTTCTCTGGTAATGTGCTTCGGAATCAGGTCATGGATCCGGTTCTTCAGCTCCTGTGCCAGTTCATCTCCGGACAGTCCCTGTCCGAGGATCTCCATCAGCACCGGATAATAAACCAGCTCGTTGATTCCCAGGTCCTTCAGCGCATCCTCGTCCATATCGAGGTAGCAGCCTGCATCCACCATCATGTTGGACAGAACCTTGCAGTTCTTCCGCTCGGTCTGAATCATGACATAGGGCACGCCTGCATTCTGGATGTCGGCAGCGCTCTCTCTGGTGAGAACCGTGCCTGCCTCGGCGATAATCTCGCCGGTTTCGGTATTGACCACATCCTCTGCCAGGGTATGGCCGGCCAGGCGGCTGCGGAAGTGAAGCTTCTTATTAAACTTATAACGGCCGACCTTTGCCAGGTCATAGCGCTTCGGGTCGAAGAACATGCCGTTTAAGAGGCTCTCCGCGCTGTCCACGGACAGCGGCTCGCCGGGACGGATCTTCTTGTAAAGCTCCAGAAGGCCATCCTCATAATTGCTGGTGGGATCCTTCTCAAAGCTCTTCTCCAGCTTCAGCTCGTCGCCGAAGAGTTCCTCGATCTCCGCGTTGGTTCCGTAGCCGAGGGCACGGATAAGCACGGTAACCGGAACCTTTCTGGTACGGTCTACACGGACATAGAAGACATCGTTGGAATCGGTCTCATACTCCAGCCATGCGCCGCGATTCGGGATCACGGTGCAGCTGAACAGCTCGGTTCCAACCTTGTCATGGGTGATATCATAATAAATACCGGGGGAACGGACTAACTGGCTGACGATAACTCGCTCTGCACCATTGATAACGAAGGATCCTGTATCTGTCATAAGCGGAAGCTCGCCCATGAAGATCTCATGCTCATTGATCTCATCGGTATCTTTATTGTGGAGTTTCACAGTTACCTTCAGCGGAGCAGCATAGGTCGCGTCGCGTTCCTTACACTCCTCGATGGTATACTTGGTCTCATCCTTGCAAATCTTGAACTTGCCGAATTCAAGGCTGAGATGTCCCGCGAAATCCGTGATCGGAGAAATATCATCGAAGGCCTCGCGCAGCCCCTCGTCGAGGAACCACTGGTACGAGTTCTTCTGGATATCGATCAGGTTCGGGATCTCAAGTACTTCCTGATGTCTGGCAAAGGTCATTCTCTGACCGTTACCGGATTTGACCGGATGCATTCTGCATTTTTCCATTCGACGTTTCACCCCTGTTATCTTTCATCTGCGTTTCTCTTCGTGCCTGTTCTGCTTCACTGCGGCTGCCCGCACAGGCGGCATAAGAGCCTACGTTTCCATAATAGTGCAAATTTCATAATATCATGCGTTTGTCAATAAGTCAACGCATTTCATCATGAAAAACTGCCAAAAATCCCCCCTGTTTTGCCGTTACTACTTGCCAATTTTATCAGCGGATGCTATAATATTTTTCCGTATGGTTACCCTTCAAGGCTGTGCCTGTGAAGTGCAGCCAGGCAATAAGCAGCGCTGGAGGTATATTTATGAACAATCTGACTACCGTATTGCTGGTCATTCTGGCAGTGCTGGTCGTTCTTCTGGTAGTCCTCTATTTTCTCGGAAACCGGATGCAGAAGCGCCAGGCAGAACAGCAGGAACTGCTGGATGCCGCGAAGCAGACCGTGTCAATCCTGGTCATTGACAAGAAACGGCTTCCGCTGAAGGAGTCCGGACTTCCGAAACAGGTAATCGAGCAGACCCCCTGGTATGCAAAGCGGTCCAAGCTTCCCATCGTCAAGGCGAAGGTCGGTCCCAGAGTCATGACTCTCATCGCACAGGACACCGCCTTTGAGCAGCTTCCCGTCAAGACGGAAGCCCGCGTGGTGGTCAGCGGCCTATACATCACCGAGGTCAAGAGCGTGCGCGGCGGCATCCCGCCCGTACCGAAGAAAAAGAAGGGCTTCTTTGCCCGGATGTATGATTCCGCGCAGAGCCGTCTGCGGGCCAATAATACCGCAAAGAAGTAAAACAACCAATGATGACAAAAGAGCTCGGAGGCATTCGCCTCTGAGCTCTTTTTCTGTCCATCGTTCTGTCCTGCGCCGCAGCATACGGGGGTTACTCCCCGTCCCGGTCTTCCTCCCGGACCTGCTTGGAGCGGGCCTCTATCACCACCCGGGAATCCGACGTCTTCACTGAATTCATCTCCAGGCTGTACAGAATCTCCGCCCGGACGCTGTCCTCTTCTTCCCGGACCTCCATATCGAAGGTGGAGATCGTCAGGATAATCTCGCCGAAGGGAGTGCTGTAGCAGTTTACCGTGGTCTTTCCCACTTCAAATTCCATGTGAGCCCGCACATCGCCGCCCCGGATAATCTCCGCCTTCCGGTCATAGAGCTTGATGGTGCAGCGGATTGGCCTCTCCAGTCCTTCCTGGAATTCATCATATATAATGTAATGTTTTCCGTTCTTCTTATAGTAAATCCCGGAGGTCACCACGGCGACATCGCCGGATTCTCCGTCTACCGTATGAATCCCGCTGACACTAACCATCACGTCTCTTGTCATCAGCCTGCCTCCTGCCGCATATCAGCGCATATAGCGCTTCATGCCGTGTTCAATCAGGTTTGTCACCAGCTCTTTTCTGCTTACGCCGGCCGAATCCATGATCATCGGATACATGCTGATGCCGGTGAATCCCGGCATGGTGTTGATCTCGTTAAAGATCACGGAACCGTCCTCGGTCACGAAGAAGTCGACGCGGGAGAGGCCGTAGCCGTCCACGGCGCGGAACACTTCCTCCGCATCCTTCATCAGTCTCTCGCGGACGCCCTCCGGCAGCGCCGGCTCCACCACAGTGCGGGAATCCGGGTTGTTGTACTTGGCGTCATAATCGTAGAACTCAGCTGCCGCCAGAATCTCACCTACGCCGAAGGCCCTGACCGGTGTCTCTCCGCCGCCGAACACGGCACACTCAATCTCTCTGCCGCGGATCATCTCTTCCACCAGGATTTTCCGGTCATGCTCCGCCGCCACCTTAAGGCCTTCTTCCAGCATCTTCCGGTCATCCGCCCGGGAAACGCCGCAGGAAGATCCCGCATTGCAGGGCTTGATGAATACCGGATAGGCAAAGCGTTCCTCAATGCGCCGGCACACCCGGTCCATATCCTTCAGCTCTTCCTTCATGACGCCCACAAAGTCCGCCTGACGGATGCCTCTGGCCGCCACCACCACCTTGGTGTACAGCTTGTCCATGGATACGGCAGATGCCAGAACGCCGCAGCCCACATAGGGGATCTTTGCCAGCTCGAAGATACCCTGCACGGTACCGTCCTCGCCCCAAAGGCCGTGGAGCACCGGGAATACGCAGTCGATCCGGATTTTCTGTGCCCTGTCGCCGTCCAGCACAATCAGCGCCTTTTCCTCCGCATCGGGCGAAAGTATGGCCCGGCGGCTTCCCGCGGTCCAGAATCCGTTCACAATATCCTCGACGCTCTCCGTAAGGAGCCAGCGGCCATCCTTGGTGATGCCCACCAGCACCGGCTGATAGCGGTCTGTATCAATGCTGCGGATCACATTCACCGCGGATTTGCAGGACACCTCATGCTCCGAGGACTGTCCGCCGAAAAGTACCAGAACATTTATTTTCATAGCTTACCCTTCTCTCATTTCCCAATCTGTCTGAATACAGGATATGCCCGCATAATCTGCGCACATTCCAACTAACTATAGCACAGATCGAAAGCCGCTTCAACGGTCTGGCGAAACCATTTCCCGGAGCAGATATTCTATGTTATAGTATAACTACAGTGGGGTTCTCCCCTCTGCGTTGTACGCTCCGCGAGGATGCCCATTAAGTTTACAAAAGGAAGGGAGAAATCTTGTCATGAAAAACAAACTGGATTTCCTGATGACGCTTACCGGTACCAGAAACAGTGTGCTGAGCAAGGCAATCTCCTTTGACCCTTCCTATATCAGCCGCATCCGGTCCGGCAGCCGATCCATTCCCCGCACACCGCAGTTCGCAGACCCTGTCGCAGCCTATTTTTCCCGAAATCTCAGAACAGAATCCCAGAAGCTCCTTCTCCGGTCGGAAATCTGCCCCGGAGAGCCTTTCCCCGAAACCCCCGAAGCCCTGCAGGAGGCAATCTGCAGATGGCTTATATCGGAGGACATTCCCGCTCCCGATTCCATCGGCAATTTCATTCTTCACTTTTCCAGCATGGCGGTTTCCGGGCTCCCGGTTCCTTCCGCCGCTGGTGCCTCTTCCTTCCCGGAAGAACTGAAGAAACGAATCGAAGCCCTGGAGGAAACGGCGGATCCCGCCGGGTATTATTACGGGAATAACGGAAAACGGGAGGCGGTGGAGCTGTTTCTCGGTAAACTCTGCCTGAGCGGCCGTCCCCATTCGCTCCTCCTCTTCTCGGACGAGGATATGTCCTGGCTCTATGAGGACCCGGCCTTTGCCGCGCGCTGGGCCGCCATGCTTTTCCACCTCTTAAAAACCGGAAGCACGATTCAGATTCCCCACAACATCACCCGGAGCAGTGAGGAGATGTTCGCGGCCTGTCAGAACTGGCTTCCCCTCTATATGACCGGGGCCATCAGTCCCTGGTACTGCCCCATCCCCCGGGACGGTATTTACCGCCGCTCTCTGTTTATCGCCGCCGGTCACTCTGCGCTGATCTCCTCCTCGGTCCGGAATCTCTCCGAGGGAATGCTGAATCTTCTCATTGACGACAGGACGGCGATCCGGGCGCTGGAGGCAGAATTCCGGAATTTCCTGAATCTCTGCCGGCCTCTGATGCATGTGCACAACGCCCAGGATATCCCCGGGTTTTTCCGGAGTCTCCGGGCGCTGGAATCGGAACCCTGCAGCATAATAACCGCCCAGCCGATTCCCTCCTTCTTCACGATGCCCCACGCGGTCATCCGGAGTATTCTGAAGAGACACCCGCTGCCGGAGCTGTCCCTGCGGCACCAGAGCTCCTGTGCCGGTTTCCGGAACGTCATGCGGAAGGGCTTCCACTACACGGAAGTGATTCACCTCCCCTCCCCGGAGCAGGTAAAGGAAGGCCGTTTCCGGCTTCCCATGTGTGATCTCTTCGGAGAACCGGACTTCTTCCTGACACCGGAAGACCTGACCAAACAGCTTCTGCATGCCATCCATCTGCTGCTGCAGGAGCCCGCGTATCACATCATTCTGTCCGGACAGATACCCGAAAATATCCTGATCCATGTCCAGGAAGGCGGCGACGCTCTCCTGACCTGCGCCCAGCCGCCCACCACGGCCTTCGCCATCACCCAGCGGGACATGTCCGCCGCCCTCTTCGGCTACATCCGGACTGCTGCCGAAACCGAAGGCCAGGAAAGCAAAGAAAAAACTATCCGCAGACT
>DMCD01000290.1 GCA_003445895.1 Lachnoclostridium sp.
GCTGTCCAGAAGCTCGGTAAACTTTGCCCGCTCCTCATCGGTGAATCCGGCATTTTTCCGGTTTGTTTTCGGATTCTTCAGGTCGATCTCTTTATGGGCCACATTCAGGTCGCCGCAGAAAATCACCGGCTTCTTTTCCGCAAGGCCCAGAAGATAGGCACGAAACGCATCCTCCCAGGTCATCCGGTAAGGAAGTCTTGCCAGCTCATTCTGGGAATTGGGGGTATAGCAGGTCACCACATACCAGTCGGGAAATTCTGCGCATATCACGCGCCCCTCATGGTCATGCTCCGGAATCCCGATGCCGTAAGAGACCGACAGCGGTTCCTCCTTTGTAAACATGGCCGTGCCGGAATAACCCTTCTTTTCCGCGTAATTCCAGTAGGCGTGGTAGCCCTCCGGCTGAAAATCAATCTGACCTTCCTGGAGCTTGCTCTCCTGAATGCAGAATATATCCGCATCCAGGCGCCGGAACACATCCTCAAATCCCTTGCCCACACAGGCCCGGAGTCCGTTCACATTCCATGAGACCATCTTCTTCATATTCTTCACCGATTACATTCCGTTCATCGCAGTATTTACACGAAATAGATGTAAATGTGCGTTTTTATACATCAGTTTGTTGTAAAATATTTTCAATTTCCGATTCTGTGCTATTGTTGCCTTAGATTCCGCTGAGGGGAGGTGACGGCATGAGCGGTATGAGCGGACTGAGTAACCGTCTTCGGTACATTCGTGAGTCGCGCGGTTACAATCAGACACAGATAGCACATCTTCTGCAGACATCCCAGCAGACCTATTCCCGCTATGAAAATGGTGAGCACGATCTGCCGTCCCGTCATCTTTTCCGTCTGGCCGAATTCTATCAGGTCAGCGCCGACTATCTGCTGTGCAGAACGGAGCGCCCCGTTCCTGTGACGCCCCCGGCAGTCCCCGAGGAAGAGAATCTCTCCCGTGAGGAAGTTGCCCTTCTAATCGAGCGCCTGACAACCCTCGACCGCAGCCATCTCCTCAGATATCTCAGCTTCCTCATCTCAGAAAGCGCAAATTCCCGCCATAACTGATTCCGCAGTTCAGAATCAGTCGTCATTCTCGTGGGCTTCGCTCACCGTGTAAACCTGACGCTTTCTTGCCATCTCATCATTCTCAAGATAATCATCATAGGTTGTAATCTTATCGATCATTTTCCCGTTTACCGGCTCCATAATGCGGTTCGCCGTCGTCTGGACGATCTCATGGTCTCTGGACGAGAATATAATCACGCCCGGGAACTTCGTCAGTCCCTTGTTCAGGGCCGTGATGCTCTCCATGTCCAGATGGTCCGTCGGCTCATCGAACATCAGGACATTCGCGCCGGAAATCATCATCTTCGAGAACATGCATCTGACCTTCTCGCCTCCGGACAGGACCTTGACCTTCTTCACGCCGTCCTCGCCGGCAAAAAGCATGCGGCCCAGGAATCCGCGGACGTAGGTGGCGTCCTTCACCGGAGAATACTGGGTCAGCCACTCGGCGATGGTGTCCTCATTCTCGAATTCCTTCGAATTGTCCTTCGGGAAATAGGCCTGGCTCGTGGTCAGTCCCCACTTGTAGCTGCCCTCGTCCGGCTCCATCTCGCCGGCCAGAATCTTGAACAGAGTGGTCTTTGCCAGCTCGTCCGGGCCTACCAGAGCCACCTTGTCCTCCCGGTTCAGGGTGAAGGAGACATTGTCCAGCACCTTTCTGCCGTTCACCGTCTTGGACAGGTTTTCCACCGTCAGCACCTCGTTGCCGATCTCCCGGTCAGGCCGGAAATCGATGAAGGGGTACTTGCGGCTGGAGGGGCGGATCTCATCCAGCTGAATCTTCTCCAGGGCGCGCTTTCTGGAGGTTGCCTGCTTGGACTTGGAGGCGTTGGCCGAGAAGCGGCGGATAAACTCCTGCAGCTCCTTGATCTTCTCTTCCTTCTTCTTGTTGGCTTCCTTCATCTGCCGCACCATCAGCTGGCTGGACTCAACCCAGAAGTCATAGTTTCCGGCGTACAGCTGGATCTTTCCGTAGTCGATATCGGCGATCTGGGTGCAGACCTTGTTCAGGAAATAGCGGTCGTGGGACACGACGATAACCGTATTCTCAAAGTTAATCAGGAACTCCTCCAGCCAGGCGATGGCGTCCAGGTCCAGATGGTTCGTCGGCTCGTCCAGAAGCAGGATGTCCGGATTGCCGAACAGGGCCTGGGCCAGGAGAACCTTCACCTTCTGGGGACCGGTCATCTCGCTCATCATCTTCGAGTGAAGCTCCGTCTCGATGCCGAGACCATTTAACAGACTCTCTGCGTCCGCCTGGGCATTCCATCCGTCCATCTGGGCGAACTCGCCCTCCAGCTCGGCGGCCTTGACGCCGTCCTCCTCGGTGAAGTCTTCCTTCATGTAGATGGCGTCCTTCTCCTGCATAATCTCATAGAGACGCTGGTTTCCCATGATAACCGTATCCAGAACCGGATACTGGTCATACTTGAACTGGTCCTGCTGCAGGAAGGAGAGACGCTGTCCCGGCGTGATCACCACTTCGCCGCTGGTGGGCTCCAGCTGCCCGGAGAGGATGCGCAGGAACGTGGACTTGCCGGCGCCGTTGGCACCGATGAGTCCGTAGCACTCCCCCTCGGAAAACTTGATATTGACATCCTCAAACAGCGCCTTCTTGCCGACGCGCAGGGAAATATTGGCAGTACTTATCATTTCTAAGGTTCCTTTCTGAACTTGTCTGTCTCAAATCACCCGCCGCCAAAGGGGCGGGGGTCTTCTCCCATGGAGATAACGTCCGCATCAGATGCGTCCGAAAATATCCGTCAGTTTCGCCAGGTATTCCACCCGGTCCTCCCGGAACTGTCCCGGGAGCATGCGCCAGCACCAGTTGCCGCCGAAGCTGCCCGGCGTATTCATCCTGGCACTGTTGTCAAGGCCTATCACATCCTGCATCTGGAAAATGGCTGCGCTGGCCACGCTTCCGTAGGCTGCCCGGAACACCCGGTCCGGCACCTCCGCGATGTGGGAAACGCCCAGATAATCGCAGATATACTGGAGCTCCCACCACTGCCTGCAGTCCTGACGGAAATACCCCGCCAGAGTCTCATTGTCGTGGGTTCCGCCGTAAACCACGGAATTCGGCACATAGCAGTGCGGCAGATGGGGATTCTTCCTGTCGCCGCTGAAGGCAAACTCGATGACCTTCATTCCCGGATAGCCGGTCTGCTCCAGGAGCTTCTGCACTGCCGGCACGAAGACGCCCAGGTCCTCGGCGATGATCTTTGCGCCATAGTCCTTGATGGCCTCATCGATGGCGTCGGTCAGCTTCTTGCCCGG
>DMCD01000107.1:0-2656 GCA_003445895.1 Lachnoclostridium sp.
GGACGCTCGTTCGCGGGCGTGCGCCCTATATTCACTTCGAAAAACTGCCGTACGTGTGCAAGCACCCGTCAGGCAGTTTTTCTTCGTTCATGCACGGCTTACTTGTACCCCGCTAGTATATCACAGTCATTGACGTTTTGGCGATTTATCCGTTTTTTTCTCTGCGATATGTTATGATTACTGTGTAAGGAACTGCTGTTCTTCCGAAAAGGAGGAATTCTATGTACGACTGCCCGAACTGCGGAGGAAATCTCCGCTTTGATATTGCTTCTCAGAAGCTGTTCTGTGAGCACTGTGAGTCTGTGATGGATCCCTATGAACCGGAACGGAGAAGCTCCGGAATGCAGGTGGAAAGCAGGGATGAGTATGATGTGACTGTCTTTACCTGCCCCGCATGCGGCGCCGAGATCGCCAGCACAAACCTGTCTGCCACCGGCTTCTGCACCTACTGCGGTGCTTCCGCGATCTTTGAAAAACGGGTCCGGGGGGAAAAGCGCCCCCAGCGGATTATCCCATTTGCCAGGACGAAGGAGGACTGCCGGAATGCCTATCTGAATGCCATCCGGCACGCCGCCTATGTGCCGAAGGAGCTGAAGGATCCGGCGTTTCTCGACCGGTTTGTCGGCGTTTACATTCCCTACTGGAGCTATGATGTGTCTTTTGGGCCGGATCTCAGCTTTACCGGAAAGAAGACTTACACCAAAGGCAATTATGAGTATACGGATTACTATGACCTGAACTGTCAGGTGGCACCCGTCACCCAGCACATGTCCTTTGATGCCTCTTCCAGCTTTGACGACCATATCGGGGAAGTCATCGGCCCCTTTGACGAGAAGGGTCTGCTGCCCTTCACCCCGGGGTTCCTGGCGGGCTTTTATTCGGATATCGCGGATGTGCCGTCCGAGATTTATTACGATGACGCGGAAGCCGCCGTGGCCGGGGAGGTGTATCCCCAGCTGGAAAAGCAGTTTCCGGGGTATACGGTGGATATGCCCAGGAACCGTCAGAAGGTGGAGCAGGATCTGAAGATGCAGACCTCTGCCGCCGGCGCCATGTTCCCGGTGTGGTTTTTAACCTGGCGGAAGGATGACCGGGTGGCCTATTCGGTGGTGAACGGCCAGACCGGCAAGGTCTATGCGGATATTCCCGTGGATCTTCGGCAGTTTCTGCTGTTTTCCCTGCTGCTTGCGGTGCCCCTTTTTGTGCTGCTGAATTTCTTCCTGACCATCACGGCCCCCTCCATGCTGGCTCTGGCGGCCATCTCCTCCTTCCTGACCTCCTTCCTGTACCGGAGGGAACTGGCGGAGATCCAGACCCTGGAGAGCAAAAAAGAGGATGCCGGGTATCTGTACAGTAAGAATCCCCAGGATAAGAACCTGAAGAAAATGCAGAAGGACGCATTTTCCAGAAAAAGGCCCTCAGGAAAGCTGGTGGGGGCTGCCTCCATCATCTTCACTGCGGCCGTGGTCATCATATATGCGATGAGCGAGCTGTCCTTTCTGTACTTTATGACGGAAAAGCTGGTGCACAGTCCCTCCGGCGTCATCACGATCCTGGCATTTCTCCTCACCCTGATCTGGACCTTCCGGATCCGCTCCATCGCGAAGGAGCTTAAGAGTGCGGCGGATACCGGCACGGAAAGTCCCCGGACAAAAAAGCTGAAATCCGCCCCCGAGGCCTGGGGATGCATCGCCGCATCGATTCTGGCTCTGATTATTTTCATCTGGTACCCTGTAGGGGATATATACTACTATATCGGATCCGCCATCGCCTATCTCTGCATCGTCCTGACCATCTCGGGGCTGATCCGGAAGTACAATCTCCTGGCCACCAGACCGCTGCCCCAGTTCCACAACCGGACGAAAACGAACCCCGGCATGGTTCTGCTGCTGGTACTGGCCTGCTCTGCGGCAGCATTCCTCTTCCCCGGCGGAACCATCACCCAGGCCGGATCTTCCGGCATTCAGTACACCAACCCGGATACGGGTTATTCCGTCTATCTCTCGGATGATGAGGACCTGCTCACGGACGGTGAGGAACGGCTTCTTGTCCGGGACATGACGCCCATCACGGAATACGGCAATGTAGGCTTTGTCAGCGGAGACTCCGGTTCCCAGACGGCCCGCTGGTATGCGGAATCCCGCTACCAGTCCGTCTTCGGCACCGACAGCGGCACCATGCTGGTCATCGACATGGATGACCGGGAGATCCGCATCCACTCCGACGGGCAAGTCTACCGCACCATCACAAATGCGAAGGCCAATACCATCACGGATAATATCTACCGCTATGCCACCCGGGAGGAATATTATCTCTGCGCTGAGCATGCTTTTGAAGAGCTCCTGTCGGTACTTAAGGGCCAGCGCATCGCCCAGCCCATGAAGTACCTGAGCAATGCGCTGCTCGCCCTGATTCTCTCGGTTCTTCTGAACTTCTCCTGGCTCAAGGCCCGGGCAAAGAAGCTCAAGCCGAAACGGGCCGTGGTTCTGGCAGTCAGCGGCATGGCCGCGGTCGCCGCAGCCTGTAAAGCCGAGCGTTTCATCCGCCAGACCAAGGTCTATCACTCATCCTCCTCCGGCGGAGGCGGTGGCGGCCGCGGCGGCGGTGGCGGTGGCGGCGGGCACTCCGGAGGAGGCGGCGGGCACCGGTTCTGATG
>DMCD01000107.1:2751-4025 GCA_003445895.1 Lachnoclostridium sp.
GATGCAGATCCTGCAGTGAAAAATGTACAGTAGGATCTGCTCAAACCGTAAGCCGCGCTTCTCGCTCAGACAGTTTAAGCAGATCTGTCCCTGAAAATAGCTTCCATGATCTGCTTTAGGCTCGTTCTACATGCAAATTCCAATACACCTGCTCTGACAAAACGGATCCGATGGTCCACAAAGCCATCCGGATCCGTTTTTTACGCCATAGCCCGCGAAGCACCCCTGATAACAGCAGATCTGACAGTGTGAAACCGGCACACAGATCGGAAGACACCCCTCCGCGCCCCCAAACAACCTGCCGCTGCGTCCATCCCCGCCCCTCTAAGTTTTCATATATTTGGAGAACAATTCTCCGGAAAATGTGCTACAATGGGAACACTGATTTTTCGCCCCGGGAGGTTTATCCGATATGTCAATCAACACGATCCTGATCATCTTCGTGGTGTATCTGTTTGCCATGATCATCCAGCGCGTCTGCGGCTTCGGCATGGGAATTATCGCCGTGATGATTCTCCCGTATTTTACCGGTGCCCACGCCCACGCGGCAGCCTATACGAATATTCTGTCCGCGATCAGCGCTTCCTATATTGCCTGGAAGTTCCGGGAAAATGTCCGCTGGAAGCTGACCATTCCGATCCTTTGCGGAAGCTACCTGGCCACCTTCCTGTCTATCCGGTTCCTGAGCAATGCTTCCTTTGACCTGATGGAGAAGATTCTCGGCATCATGCTCCTGGTTCTTTCCGTCTATTTTCTCTTTTTCAAGGGGAAGATTAAGCTTCCCTCTGACCCCCAGTACGGATTTCTCGCCGGTCTTATCGGCGGAATCAGCAACGGCCTCTTCGGCGCCGGCGGCCCTCCGGTTGTCATCTATCTGCTGGGTGCCACCGCCAGCCATGCCATCTATCTGGCAACGATTCAGGGCTACTTTGCCTTCAACAATATCTACGCGACCATCGTCCGCTTCCTCAACGGCCAGCTGACGCCGGAGGTCCTGACCGGCCTCTGGGGCGCGATTCCTGCCATGGTGCTGGGTATCTTTGTCGGAGACCGACTGGCCCCCCACCTTCCGGACAAGACCATCCTGAAGGGAATTTATATTCTGATGGTCTTAAGCGGCCTCAACATGCTTCGATAGAGCCCTCAACCTGTTTCGTTAGGAGCCTGATTATGCAGCTTGATTTTATGGTAGTGTTTGAAAACCTGATGGGTCTTTTTCTCCTGATTGCCACGGGTGCGGCCTCTGTACGGCTGAAGCTGATTTCGCCGGAGGC
>DMCD01000167.1 GCA_003445895.1 Lachnoclostridium sp.
TGTTCAGGGCCCACAGAATCTCACCAATGACAATCTGGGCAGGAAAGCAGATATCATTGTGCACATACTGTTTGCCCAGCCGGATGGCTTCCTCGCGGCCAAGCTCCAGGGGGACTGCAGAGACGCCCTGGGTCCGGAACACCGCCGCCATGATTTTGGAAAATGCGTGCGAGGTGTTCGGTACCAGCACCGTCAGCTTCTTCTGGTCCTCTTTTGTATACTTCCGCAGATAGGGGTCAGACAGCAGGGCCGGAGCTGCATTTTCCCTCTTCTGCCGCATCCGCACCGTCTCCACAAAGGAGCGGACCCGAATCCGGAGCGGTCCCTGGGCATCGCTCTCATCCAGCTTCAGGATGAGAGGCGACTTGCCCGAAATCTGATGCATCAGGCGGATAATCTCATCTGAGAGATAGGCGTCATGGCCGCAGCCGAAGCTGACCAGCTGGACATATTCCAGACTGGGATTTTCCGCAGCAATAATGGCCGAAGACAGCATTCTTCCGTGGTAATTGTTCACCACATCCAGCCGGCTCATGCTGAGATCCGTCTCCCGTACGCCCGGCACGGAATCCGCCGTAAGTACCGGGATCCCCATGGAGGCAAACATATCCGGCAGGTCGTGATTCACCAGCGGATCATTCTGGTAGGGCCGGGAAGCCAGAACGACGCAGAAGCTCTTCTTCTCTTCCGCCTCCCGGACTGCCTCCGCGGCAGCCGCGGTAAGCGTATCCCGGAATTCCCGCATGGCCCCTTCGCCCGATGCGACGGCCTCCATCGTCTCCCTTTCGGAGATGCCGAAGGTATCCTTCATCCAGGCACTCAGCTGGCGGTTTCTATCCTCGTCGGTATGCCAGTGCCACAGCGGTGCATCAAAGGGGATTCCGAACTGCCGTTCCGGATTGTCGGAATTCCGGATCACGATGGGATAGCCCTTCACGACAGCGCACATGGATTCACTGGTCTTTTCGGTGTTTTCCGAACGGATGGCCGTGATGCTGGGCATGAATATTCTGTCAGCTCCCATCCTGGCCAGCGCGCGGAGATGGCCGTGCACCAGCTTTGCCGGAAAGCAGATGGTGTCCGAGGTTACCGCGGAAAGACCGCTCTCGTACATCTTTCGGGTGCTCTCCGGGCTCATTACAACCCGGAATCCGAGACTCTTCCAGAAGGTAGTCCAGAAGGGCATGGTATCCCAGAAGGACAGCACCCGTGGAATCCCGATGGTGATGCCCCGATCCGGCACATCTTTTCCGGAACTGTAATCCCGGAAAAGAAGCTTCTCCCGCAGCCGGTACAGATTCGGAATCCGGTTTTTCTCCTCCCCCACGGCCCGAAGCCTCTCGCGGGTTTTCTCATCCTTCGGATCCCCCAGAATCTCTCCCCGCTCGCAGCGGTTGTTGGTAACCCAGGAGGAGCCGTTCGAGAAATGCACCACGGTCCTGCGGCAGTGGTTCTGACAGAAGGGACAGATAAGGTTTGCTTCCTGGGTGTAGGAGAAGGAATCCATATTGTCCAGTCCGATGAAGGTACGGGCCGTATTCCCCTCTTCAGCCCTCTCCTTTGTGATCAGCGCGGCGCCGATGGCTCCCATAAGCCCCGGATAGGGGGCGCGGACCACGTCCTTGCCGATATACTGCTCCATGGCCCGGAGCACAGCGTCATTCTCAAAGGTTCCGCCCTGGACCACAATCTTATCTCCCAGCGTCCGGATGTTGGAGACCCGGATAACCTTTGTGAATACATTCTCTATGATCGAGCGGCAGAGTCCGGCCATAATGTCCTCCGGATTCTTGCCGTTTCTCTGCTCGGTAATGATGCTGCTGTTCATGAAGACCGTGCATCGGCTGCCGAGGGCTGCGGGTGCGCCTGATGAAAAGGCGGCGGATGCAATCCGGGTTACCGGGATGGACAGGGTTCTGGCGAAATTCTCCAGGAAGGAACCGCATCCGGAGGAGCAGGCTTCATTGACCACAATGTTCGTCACAACCCCCTTGTCCAGCCAGACCGCCTTCATGTCCTGGCCGCCGATATCGAGGATAAACGAAGCATCCTCCACATAGCGGAGAGCTGCCTTTGCGTGGGCCACGGTTTCCACCACGTGGCATTCCGTATTCATGGCCCGGTGAAACAGCATTTCCCCGTACCCGGTGGAGCCGGCCGAGAGGATCTCCAGGGATGCCCCCCGCTCCCGGTACCGGTTTCTGAGCGAGATCAGGGCGCGCTTAGCCACCATCAGCGGATCACCCTCATTGTTGGCATAGAAGGCATCCAGAATCTGCTCCTGTTCATCCATCAGAACGAACTTGGTGGTAGTGCTGCCGGAATCGATGCCCAGATATACCCGCACATGCTCTCCGGCTTTCGGCTCATGATGGGTCAGAACCGTTTTCCGGTGGCGGCTGCTGAATTCTTCGAATTCTTCATGGGAGCTGAAAAATGGTTTCGTCAGATGCTCCTGGGAGGTATCCCGCCGTACCGTGCACCCGGCGAAGGCCTGGTACAGCTCCTCCCCGGTATAGGTTTTCCTCACATTGGAAAAAAGCGTCCCCAGAGAAAGGGCCGCGCCGTAAGAAACCATATTTTCCGGGTGATCCGGAATAATCACATCCTCCTCGGAGAGTCCCAGCCGCTCCCGGAATACCCGGATCAGCACCGGATTAAAGGTCAGAGGTCCCCCCTCAAAGGCCACAGGCTTCCGGATTTCCAGGCCCTGGGCCAGTCCGCCGATGGTCTGCTTTGCGATGGCATGGAAGGACGAGAGCGCCAGGTCCTCCCTGGCAATTCCCTGATTCAGCAGAGGCTGAATGTCCGTCTTGGCATAGACGCCGCAGCGTCCGGAGATATCGTATACACAGGTTCCCCGTCCCGCGGCGCTGTTGAACTCGCCGATCGGAAT
>DMCD01000116.1 GCA_003445895.1 Lachnoclostridium sp.
TTCCGCACACTGAAAATCTTGCTGCGGTTGCGGATAAGTCCTCTGTCCTCCAGAATTTTTTCCAGTTCTTCGTCTGTCATGGCCGCACAGGCATCGATATCGAAATCATGGAAAGCACTTTTATATGCCTTCCTCTTGTGCATAATGGTTTTCCAGGACAAGCCTGTACTGGCCCCTTCCAGACAGAGCATCTCAAACTGAAACCGGTCATCATGACTTACCTTGCACCATTCATGGTCATGATACTCTTCCAGTATCGGGTCGCCTTCATACCAGGCACGGCACCTCCCGTCACTCACAGTCATTCCCCTTTTCTCTGTTTTCGCTTATTCTGCAGTAAAGGGCACAACGTCTTTAACCGCCTCTTTCGGGCAGATACGGGCATCATCGTTATCGATGTCGATGAGGATATATCTGTCATTGCCCATGCCCAGTTCCTTCATGTAGGACAGCTGGCGGAGGCCATGGCGGCTGGTCATGCGCTCGACGAGGTCTGCGTGTTCCTCGTCCTTGAGGGCAAAGACAAGGTCAACCGAGGCCTGGTCGGCCGCCAGGATATCGGTGGATGCCACAATTCCGATATTCGGTGTCACAACGGGAGCCGCTGCCGTGCCTTCACAGTCGCAGGAAACGGACATATTGCGGAGCACATTGACAAAGGTAATATGCTTTCCAAAATGGTCAATGGTTCCCTTGGAGGACTCGGCCATGCGCTCCATCAGCTCCTCCTGGGCGATATCCCAGTGGTTGAACTTTCCGGTTTTCGTGTGGATCTGCGCCTTGCCGATCAGAGCGTCGGCACAGCCGATGCCGATGTTCTTGTTGGAGCCGCCGAAACCGCCCATGACATGGCCCTTGAAGTGGGTCAGGACAAAGAGGGAATCATAATTAAGGAGATGGCTGCCGACGGAGATTTCCGGGATCCACTTGGCCCCCTTAACCGGAAGCGTCACGGTCCCTTCCTCATCCATGATATCCACGGGGCAGAAAGTCCAGCCGTTGTGCTTTATGGTCTCGCGGTGCTTCTCGGTCGAATCCCGGTCGCCGGGATAGAAGGTATTGGTATCGACAAGAACGGCATCCTTAAGCGCCGGCTCGTTCTCAATCAGGTGTTTTACCCAGGGACGCGGAATGATGTTGGGTCCGTCTTTTTCTCCGGTATGGAGCTTGATTGCAACTTTCCCGGTGATGAAGCCATTGACCCGCTCATAAATCTTCTGAAGGCCTTCCGGAGAAAGATCCCTTGTGAAATACACGATAGACTCGTTTCCTGTTCTCTTCTCATAGGGGATATACTTTTCCCCGTCTTTTCCCGGAACTGCATTTGCCTTGATTTTCATGTCAGCCATAATGTTTCCTCCTTGGATTTGTATATATGATGCAGCCTATGAATCACACAAAGGGAAGCTCTTTCGCCGCCAGAAATCCATAGGCGCTCTCTGCGCACATAACCGCCCGGATGATCGCTTCACTGATGACTTCTGCGGCCAGAAGACCCACCACGTCGCGGTCAGCCGCCACATCTCCCACCGATAATGCATAGATGGTATCTCCGTCTATCGAAGAATGTACCGGACGGATAGACCTGGCGTAACCGTCATGGCCCATTCCGGCGATTTTGCAGAGAGAATTCTTGTGGAAGCGGGCGTTGGTGATTATTACCCCCAGCGTCGTATTTTCCACAAACCGGTTCTTCAGCGCCTTGATACTCTTCTTCATCACTTCGGAGGTATCCGCAAAGCCGCTTCCGTCTTCGGTGAGCATGCCGGCAATCTGCCTTCCGCTTTTCCAGTCAAAGACATCTCCCAGTGCATTCAGGGCGACAATGGCCCCGATTTTCAAATCTCCCTCCTGCAGGGCATAGCTTCCGACGCCGGTTTTCATGCATCTCTCCATACCGGCGATCTTTCCCACGGTGGCGCCGCAGCCGGCGCCGTAATTGCCGTCTCTGTAGTTTGCTTCCTGAAAAGCCTTTTCACAGGCCTTATATCCCATCGCCTCATCGGGATACACATCGGCTGCCCCCACGGTCAGGTCGAAAAGGTCGGACTGTACCACCAGCGGCACTCTGGTCACGCCCACGTCAAAGCCGATGCCGTGCTCCTGAAGATACCGCATGACGCCGCCGGCTGCAGAAAGGCCGAAGGCACTCCCGCCGGCAAGTACAACGCCGTGTATCTTCTGAGCCGAGGACAGCGGGGAAAGCAGCGGCGTCTCCCGGGAGGCGGGTCCGCCGCCCCGCACATCCAGTCCCGCATGCATTCCGGTTTCGCTCAGAAATACCGTGCACCCGGTGCCTGCCTCTCTGTTTTCCGTCTGTCCGATTCGAATATTTCCGATATCGTAGATAGATATTTCCTTCATGGATTCCCCCCTCTTCGACACGGTCCGTCCATCAGCCTTACAACAGTCCTTCCAGCGTCTTAAACAGGATTTCCGGCTCCACCGGCTTCGACAGATGGGCATTAAGTCCTGCCTGGAGGCTTCGCTGCACGTCCTCATCGAAAGCATTTGCCGTCAGGGCAATGATCGGGATGGTGCCGGCGTCTGGCCGATCCAGGCTGCGGATACAGCGGGTGGCCTCCAGTCCGTCCATCTCCGGCATACGCATATCCATGAGGATGGCATCATAGTATCCCGGCTCCCTCTCGGAGAACATCGCAACGGCGATTTTACCGTTCTCCGCGCGATCCACATCCATCTCCCGCATGGAGAGAACCATCATCATAATCTCGGCATTGACGTCCACATCCTCCGCCAGAAGCACCCGCCGGCCCGCAAGGTCCGCCGTCTCCTCGGCAAGTCGTTTCTTCTTTGTCCGGAACGCCTCCTTAAACTCATCCATCACGGTTCCGGCAAACAGCGGTTTGGCCACGAAACTGTCCACACCGGCAGAACGGGCCTCCTCCTCGATATCATCCCAGTTATAGGAGGTCAGGATAATCACCGGGGTTTCCTCTCCCACGGCCTCCCGAATCTTTTTTGTTGTCTCCACACCATCCATCCCCGGCATCTTCCAGTCAACCAGGATAAGGTTATAGGGCTCTCTTCTCGCATGCCGGAGCTTTGTCATCTCGAGGCCCTCGGCGCCGGACAGGGCCGTCTCACAGCTTACGCCCACCTGCCCCAGCACCAGCTGGGCGTGCTCGCAGGCAACCAGGTCATCATCAATGACCAGAACACACATTTCATGGGGCGCGATATCCCCGGGCACATCGTTTTCTTTCTTCTCCTCTGCATCCAGCAGAGTCACGGTAACGGTAAAGGTGGTGCCGGCTCCCTTCTCACTCTCTACCTCGATGTGTCCGTTCATCAGTTCCACGATACTCTTGGTGATGGGCATGCCGAGACCGGTACTTCCGTATCGGCTGGTGCTGGAGGAATCCTCCTGGGCGAACGCGTCAAACAGCTTCGGAAGGAACTCTCTGCTCATGCCGATGCCGGTATCGCTGATGACAAACTTAAGGGTTGATCTGCCCTCAAATCTGGCGGTCTCCTCCACCGTAAATGTAACTTTTCCGCCTTCCGGGGTAAACTTCACCGCATTGCCCAGAATGTTGATCATGACCTGACGAAGCTTCATGTCATCGCCGATATAGTTGTCCCGGACATTTCCGTCCACCCGGCATTCATACTGAATCCCCTTGTCCCTGCACTGTCCGCTGATGATGGTATTGACCTGTCCCAGGGCCTTCG
>DMCD01000018.1:0-5590 GCA_003445895.1 Lachnoclostridium sp.
CGATGCTCATGACTTCGCCGACGGCACGCATCTGGGTTCCCAGATGGTCCTCGATGCCCTTGAACTTCTCAAAGGCCCAGCGGGCGAACTTCACGACCACATAGTCGCCGTCCGGCACATACTTGTCCAGGGTGCCGTACTTGCCGCAGGGAAGGTCTGCCAGGGTAAGGCCTGTAGCGAGCTTTGCGGAAACCAGCGCGATGGGGAAGCCGGTTGCCTTGGAGGCAAGGGCGGAAGAACGGGAGGTACGCGGGTTGATCTCGATGACGACGATACGGTCGCTCTTGGGATCATGGGCAAACTGTACGTTGGTGCCGCCGATGACGCCGACGTGCTCTACAATCTTGTAGGCCTGCTCCTGAAGGCGCTTCTGCACCTCCTTGGAGATGGTCAGCATCGGTGCGGTACAGAAGGAATCACCGGTATGCACGCCCATGGGGTCGACGTTCTCGATGAAGCAGACGGTAATCATGTTGCCGGCGCCGTCGCGGATAACCTCCAGCTCCAGCTCTTCCCATCCGAGGATGGACTCTTCTACGAGAACCTGATGCACAAGGCTTGCCTGAAGGCCTCTTGCGCAGACGGTCTTCAGCTCATCCTTATTATAAACAAGGCCGCCGCCGGCACCACCCATGGTATAGGCGGGTCTCAGAACGACGGGATATCCCAGCTCGTCGGCAATGGAGAGCGCTTCTTCCACAGAGTAGGCAACCTGGCTGCGGGCCATTTCAATACCAAGCTCATTCATGGTCTGCTTGAACTCGATGCGATCTTCGCCGCGTTCGATGGCGTCAACCTGAACACCGATTACCTGGACATTGTACTTGTCCAGCACACCGGCCTTATAGAGTTCTGCGCAGAGATTCAGTCCGGACTGTCCGCCCAGGTTCGGCAGCAGGGCGTCGGGACGCTCTTTGCTGATGATCTGCTCAAGACGGTTCACATTGAGGGGCTCAATGTAGGTAACATCCGCCATCTCCGGATCTGTCATGATGGTGGCAGGGTTGGAATTTACCAGAACGATCTCATATCCGAGACTGCGAAGCGCTTTGCACGCCTGCGTGCCGGAATAGTCAAATTCACAGGCCTGTCCGATGATGATCGGACCGGAGCCGATGATCAGTATCTTGCGAATATCTGTTCTCTGTGGCATCTGATTTCCTCCTGTATAATTATTTGCAAGTAAGTCCGCCGCGGCGGATGTATGCAGTACCCAAAAATTATCAGATCTATTATACGGAAGGGAAGGGAAAAATGCTACACAAAAATTAAAGTTCGCCGAAGGGCATTCCCCGGCGATTTCTACAGTATAAAAAATGCATATCCGGTGGATTTGCATGAAAAACCGGATATGCATGAAATAATTATCAGTCAAGAAACGCGGGGACTTTTCCTGCCAGGAAGCGCCGTGCCGTCTCGCCGCCGTCTTCGGTAAAGGTCCGGACGGAAGGGTGCTCCTTCCGGAAGGATTCCAGATAATCCTGGGAAATGTGAACGGTGACATCATATCTGCGGTCATACTGGTCCGCAGTGTGCCAGGCGCTTCTTACCGGCCCGGGAACGGAGGCTTCCAGGATGGCCTGTATCCGGTCCGGATCGCTTATGCGGATGTCCGATTCCGGGGGATTCCCCTCTGCTTTTTCCCAGGCCTCATTGTCCCAGAGAGTGATGAGAGACACGGCCCCTTCGGGAGGCGTAGGTTCTGCCCACAGGTCGTGGGTTTTCAGGAAGCTGATGGTTGCCTCATAGGAGGGATAGATCTCATAGTTCTGGGAGGCCCGGACGTAGCCTGTCTGATTCCGCTGCTCCAGCGTGAAGGTCCCGATGGAGAATTCCTCGTGGGCCAGGGAATAGCTGTAGCGGGCCAGGTCCTTCCGGTAGGCATCCCGGAATTCATCATAGAGATCCTCGCTGCTCTCCATCTGCACCCAGCCGGTATCATAGAGGTATGTCAGACTCTTTTTGTGTCCGGCGAAATAGTCCTCCCCGCACAGAGGATACTGTCCCCGGAGATATTCTTCGGAAGAGAGAACTCTGTCAAGAATCTCCGGGCTGCCTGCGGGAACGGGGAAGGTGCGCTGCACCATTTTCCCATTCTTCATGCGGAACTGGATCTGCATCCAGGGATCGGGATTTCTGCCGTCGGGATCCAGCTGCAGTTCTTCGATGCCCGCCTCTGCCAGGGCGATGACGGATTCCGTGTCCGTAAGAACCATGTGTTCCCGGATATATTCCTCCGGGTTCAGGTTCTGTCCCTTTTCATCATAATACTGGTTGAACCAGTCGCTGATGGATAAACTGCAGCTCTCCACCGAGGAGGGGGAGGGAACTCTGCGGTCGTAGCCGGTCAGGTCAAACCGGAAGAGGCAGAAGATGAGGACGCCGAGGATGGCGGCCAGAGCGATTTCCCAGGGATGACGGAACAGAGCCTTGAAGTTGAACTCGTAGATGATCTGCATGATGCAGGCCATAATCACGGCCATGATGATGATGCCGATGATGGCTGCCGCGGTTCCGTAGCTTTTCACCTGGCTGTTGATATTGTAGAGGACGCTTCCGGTAAAGAGGGCCAGGAGCACCGCGATGGCGATGCGCACAATACCCCGCACCGGCCGGAAGATGACTGCGGAGCCCGCACTTTCGCTCTTCCGGATGTGGTAGCAGAAGTATACCGCAGCCATGAGTCCTGCTGTCAGCAGAAGGTTTGCCGCCTCGCAGGGAAGGATCAGGGAGATGGCACGGCCGAGAATTCCGGGCTCAGAAAACGCATCGCCCAGATAGCCGGCCTCCTGCATGAGGTCCGCAGCCTTTCCCGTTCCCTCCAGATACCAGCGGAGAGGGGAGAATACGGGCATGAATTCCAGGATGTCCGGGGTTACAAAGGTGCGGTAGAACTCCTCCCGGAGACCCTCCACCAGCAGCCGGAAGAAGAACTCATAGAGCATAAGTACGGCAGCGGCCAGCAGGGAGATGACGATGTTGCCCGTCAGCATCACGGCAAGCATGGTTACGGCCTGCAGTCCCATAAAGAGCAGCAGGGACCGGAGTGCCTGCACCATGGATTCTGCAAAGACTGTGCCGCTCATCTCCGTGCGGGCTCCCAGGCCCGCGGCCACCAGATGGGCCAGCAGCATGGTGGAGAGGTAGCTTATCAGGTAGATCAGCAGGTTATTGACCCAGACACTGAAAAAATGGCTCCGTCTGGAGACGGGCTGGCTCTCGTAGAAGTCCAGCTCCTGCCGGTTCATAAGCCATGCATATCCCTGGACCGCCAGCACCACGGCGAGAACCAGGGTGATAAAGGAGGAGAGGGAGCGCAGTCCCAGAAGCAGGCTGGTGCTGGCCTGGAGCTCTCTTGCAATCTCCTGCGCGGTATAGAGACCGCTTTCCTCCATGGTGGTGCGGCTGGAACTCAGAACGAGGAAGGTGCCTGCCACATGCTGGAGCGAAAACAGCAGAAGGGACAGGGCAAAAGGCCACATGCGGCGGCTGAGAAGCTCACGCTGGCCCGAAATAAAGCTAGCTGAGGATGAATTTCTTGATGTCATAGCCGACGACCTCCGTTTCACTGATAAATACTTCCTCCAGCGTCAGCGGAAGAAGCTCGAAAAATACGGTTTCCACATCCCGGAAGGCTAAGAGCACGTCCTCTCTGCTGCCGCGGACGGTGATGGTGTGAAGCTGTCCGGTCTGCCTGTCATTCAGGATGGAAAGCCCCTGCGCAGCGCGGGAAAAGCCGTCTTCATCGGCAAAGACGCACTGCACCTTCTGGATGCCAAGCTTCATGTCCTCCACATTCTGGGACAGAAGCACGCCGCCCCGGTGGAGAAGGCCCACATGGTCACAGATATCCTCCAGCTCCCGCAGGTTGTGGGAGGCGATGACGGGGGTGAGTCCGCGCTCCACCATATCGCCGGCAAACAGGGCCTTCACGCCCTGACGCATCACCGGGTCGAGACCGTCGAAGGTCTCATCGCAGAGAAGATACTTTGTGGAGGCACAGAGTCCCAGCAGAATGGAGAGCTGCTTCTTCATGCCCTTGGAATAATGACTGATCTTTCTGGCCGGATCCAGGCAGAAGTCGGAAAGAAGCTTCTCAAACCGTTCGCTGTCAAAGGCAGGATAGATGGTCCGGTAGTACAGCTTCATATCCTGTGCCGTGCTGTTCGGGAAGAAATAGGGCTCATCGGCGATGAAGAAAAGGTTCGCCTTGGCCGCGGGATTGTCGTAGACCTTCTGGCGGTCCACCAGGACAGTTCCCGTATCCGGCTTCATGACGCCGGCGATCATCCGGAGCAGAGTGGACTTGCCGGCGCCGTTGGTGCCGATTAAGCCGAAGACCTCGCCCTCCCGGATTTCCATGGAAATATCATCGACGGCGGGAATGCTGCCGAAGCTTTTTCCGAGATGTTCCATCTGTATCATAACTGTTCTCCTTTTTTGTCATTGCCGCCAGAGGCTTCCTTTTCAAGAAGTTCCTCCAGCAGTGCCTTCCGGGAAATGCCGCTTTCCTCTGCCTTCATGAGAATCGCCTCCATCTCGCCGAGGAGCTCCCGGTAACGGACCTCCTTCAGGGACGAGGAGCTCCGCACGAAGTTGCCGCGGCCCTTCACCGAGTAGATGAAGCCCTGCCGCTCCAGCTCCGCGTAGGCCCGCTGTACCGTATTGGGATTGGCGGAGAGCTCCATGGAGAGCTTGCGGACCGAGGGAAGAGGATCCCCCTCCCGAAGAACTCCTTTCAGAATGAGAACCCGGAAGCGGTCCACGATCTGTTCATAGATGGGACGGCTGTCCTGATAATCAATCAGAATCACGTTGTACCTCCTTCTAAGCCTGCTCTGTCTTATGCTGAAACCGTATTAAGTGTATTAATTGTATTAGTACACTTGCAGAATAACATACCCGGAGTGATCCTGCAAGGAAAAAAACATTAAGATATTCTGTCGATGGAAAATGAAGCCGAAGTCTGCTATGATAGGACAGGCGGGGGACTTCGGGGGATTCTCATAGAATCTTACAAAAGACGGGAGAAGAACATGAGTACAGTAAAAGATACGGAAAGTGCAAGAGAGTTCTTTAAGAATGACCGCTATGCGACCGACGCCACCGGGATAGAGATTATGGAGGCGCGGGAGAACTACGCAAAGGTGTGCCTGAAAACGGAAGAAAAGCATCAGAACGCCGGAGGCCGGGTGATGGGGTCAGTGTACTTCACCATGGCGGACTTTGCCTTCGCGGTGGCTTCCAATGTGGAGCGGCCGATGACATTTACCCTGTCCAGCCAGATCAGCTTTCTTAAAGCGGCGAAGGGTGATATACTTTTTGCGGAGGCGAAGGTTACGCAGGACGGGAAGAACACCTGCTTTGCGGAGTGTGAAGTGACCGATAATCTGGGAACGCGGATCGCCGTCGTGACGGTGAACGGGTACCGGATGACCCGGATGGGATAATAGGCACCGGGGCTGAAAGGCCCGGATAGGACAGTAATTACCGGGGCCGGAAGGCCGGGAGGAATACATATGATTAAGAAGGAACGGCTGCAGGAGATTTACGGAAATGAAGCGGCGGAGGCCGAAGCGCGGTTTCAGAA
>DMCD01000018.1:5771-6528 GCA_003445895.1 Lachnoclostridium sp.
GCCAGCATCAATCTGGATACGATCTGCGCCGCAGCACCCACTGATGACGGAATCATCACTATCATCAGCGAGGGATATAAGAAGGCCATCGTGGTGGATACGGCGAAGGTGGAACAGGTGCCCACCTGCCAGGGCAGCGTTTCCCTGGTGGCCGGCATCGTGAAGGCAGCAAAAGAGTTCGGATTTAAGGTGGGCGGCTTCAATGCCTATGCGTCCACAAAGGTTATCCGGGCGGCCGGCGTCAGCTCTTCCGCATCCTTTGAGATGATGGTATGCGCTGTCCTGGACCATTTCTTCAACGCGGGAAAGATTGATTACGCGGATTACGCGAGAATGGGACAGTACGCGGAGAATGTATACTGGGAGAAGGCCTCCGGCCTTATGGACCAGATGGCCTGCGCCGTCGGCGGCACCATCCTCCTGGATTTCTCCGAGGGCGTGAAAGTGGAAAAGGTGGATTTTGCCTTCGACAGACTGGGCTGTGACCTGATTATCGTCAATACCGGAAAGGGACATTCCGACCTCAGCGCGGAATATTCATCCATCCCGGGAGAGATGCGGGCAGTTGCAAAGGAGCTGGGCGCTGAGAATCTCTGTGAAAGCACCGAGGAGGCGCTTCTTGCGAAGCTTCCGGAGATCCGGAAGAAGCTGGGCAATGACCGGGCACTTCTCCGGGCTCTTCATTATTATGAGGAATGCCGCCGGGTCGATGAGGCGGTGGAGGCGCTTCGTGCCGGAGAGACGGAGAAGATGCTGG
>DMCD01000178.1:0-8122 GCA_003445895.1 Lachnoclostridium sp.
GCCATGGCGGTTCTGCCGGTGACATTTTCCGCCCGGGCCGATGTGACCATGTTCCCGGATGTGGGGGAGGCGATGACCAATCCGGATTTCTGGGCTTATCTTGACCCGGAGGCGGACAGGGTGCAGATGGACCAGGCATCCATTGCGGCTCTCAATGAGCGGATGCTTCATACGCCGGACTGTCAGATGTATGACCTGAAAAATATGAGCCTCCGGGATGTGCGGGTGACCAGGGAACAGGTACTGAAGCACGCCAATGAGGAGCTCACCGGCTGGATGGGCGGCGGCTACTATGATCAGTACGGAAATCCCATATCAGCAGAGTTTGCAGCCTCCATCCTGGAAAATATCCAGGGAACCTATCTGGATTCCCCCATGCTGGCCTACGGCATCGCCGTGAACCGTACGGATCTCCGGGCCTATCCCACGGAGAGTATTGTCACCGACGAGCTTGGAGATTTGAATTTTGACTACATCCAGCTGTCCGGCATCCGGGTCAATGAGCCCGTCATTATCGCGGGAACCTCCGCGGACGGACAGTACTGCAAGGTATTTACCTCCAACTGTGACGGCTGGGTCCGCTCTTCGGACGTGGCTGTCTGCAAAAGCCGCGGAGAGTGGCTTTCTGCCTGGGATATCCCGTCGGAGCGGGTCCTGGTGGTGACCGAGAGCCGGTTTACCACAGAGTATTCCAACACGGACCCGGAGACCTCCGGAAGAGAGCTGACCCTGGGAACGGTCCTGGAGGAGGCGGATGCGGGAGGCTTCGGCGACCGCATCACCAACCGCGCTGCCTTCCATAACTATGCGGCGTATCTTCCCGTGCGGCTTTCCGACGGTTCGTATGCAAAGAAAAAGGTGCTGATTTCTCAGCACCATGGGATCCATGAAGGATATCTGCCGCTGACCAGACGGAACATTCTGCACACGGCTTTTTCCATGCTGGGGGATGCCTACGGCTGGGGCGGCATGCTGGCAGCGGAGGACTGCTCCGGATATATCCGGGACATCTACCGGTGCTTCGGACTGGAGCTGCCGAGGAATACCACCTGGCAGGCGGCTTCACCCGCAGCGAGGGCGGATGTCACCGGCTGGTCCGATATGGAGAAATGCGCTCTCCTGAACGCTCTTCCCGCGGGATCCACCCTGTTTTTCCGGGGCCACACCATGATGTATCTGGGTCAGTGGAACGGCAAATATTATGTCATCAGCTCCGTGAGCTCCATGGGCAATCCTTACGGCGGCAAGAACCTGCGGGTGCGCTCGGTGGTTATCAACACCCTGGACGTTATCCGGGCCAATGGAACCACATGGCTCAGCAACCTGCATACCATGATGATCCCCTACCAGGGGTAAAGAATACAAAGCCGCGGACGGTATGAACTGTCCGCGGTCTTTTAATATACTCTTGATCCAATTTATAATTAGCGATAAAATGGTACTGTTGCATATTTTTTTGTTATGCAAATCATATTTTTAGGTAAAAGAGAGATGTAACAGATGGCAAGGTATATTATCAAACGAATCATCATGGCGATCCTGACAGTGTTCATCATCGCCGCAATCACTTTTTTCCTGATGCACGCGGTTCCCGGCGGACCATTCAACCGGGAGAAGGCGCTTTCGGAAGCGACCGTGCAGGCCCTCAACGAGAGATACGGGCTGGACAAGCCGCTGATCACCCAGTTCTTTATGTATCTGAAGGCGATTCTTCATGGTGATTTTGGCGTCAGCCTGAAGAACGGGCGTGAGATCTCCGCGATCTTTGCGGAATCCTTCCCCATCTCCTGCAAGCTGGGTCTCATGGCTGTCGCGGTGGCGCTCGTCACCGGAACCGTGCTGGGAAGTATTGCGGCTCTGATGCGGAACAAGCTGCCGGATCGCATTATTATTTTCCTGACCACGCTGCTCACTTCGATCCCGAGCTTTATTCTGGCCACCTTCCTGCTGCTGATCTTCAGCATTACCCTGGGCTGGGTGCCGGTGTGGAGCGCGAATTCGAATAACTATGTGCTGCCGGTCATCGCGCTGGCCTCCTACCCGATGGCCTACACCACGAGACTGGCGAAGAGCAGCATGCTGGATGCCCTGGGACAGGATTATATCCGTACGGCCCGGGCCAAAGGCGTGAAGAAGTCGGTGATCATTTTCAAGCATGCCCTCCGGAATTCGCTGATTCCGGTCATCACCTACGCGGGCCCGCAGATCGCCTACATCATCACGGGTTCGATGGTCATTGAACATGTATTCACCATCGGCGGTATCGGATCGAAGTTTGTCAGCGCCATCGGCAACCGCGATTACACCCTGATCATGGCCACCACCATTTTCCTGGCGGTGCTCATGGTGGCGGCGACGCTTATGTGCGACATCATTTACAAGCTTGTAGACCCGAGAATCACCTTTGATTAAATATCGGAAAAGAGGAAACCCATGGACAATCAGTATAATCCAAACCAGGATCCGGTAAAGCGGCCCCTCAGCCTGCAGCTGGATCCGGCGATGTTTGAAAAGGCATCCGAAGAAGAGAAAAAACAGCAGGAGGTCATGAGCGAATCGACGACCTTCTTCCGGGACGGTATGCGGAGACTCCGGAAGAATAAGCTGTCGATGTTCGGCATCATCGTGCTTCTGCTGATCATGCTTACCATCACGGCGGCGCCGACCTTCGTGCCCTACGGCTACGAAGAGATCCTCTCCGTCGAGGGAAAGAGAGACAAGGGCGCCAAGAACCTGGCCCCCTTTGAGTACAGCAAGCTGGAGATGAAGTACATTGAGAACGGCGGCGAGCGGTTCCCCCACATCTTCGGGACCGACGAGCAGTGCCGCGATTACTTCATCCGCGTGATCTACGGCACCAGAGTAAGCCTTGTCGTCGGCTTCTTCGCCAGCATCATCGTGCTGATCATCGGCATGATCTACGGCAGTATCTCCGGCTATCTGGGCGGGAAGGTCGACATGGTCATGATGCGTATCGTCGACGTCATATATTCGCTGCCGGACATGCTGATGGTTATCCTGCTGTCGGTGGTTCTGGGCAGCGTCATTTCCCTGCCGAAGGACTCCTTCCTCGGGAAAATGGGACCGAACATGCTGTCCCTCTTTATCGTATTCGGACTTCTCTACTGGGTGGGCATGGCGAGACTCATCCGCGGACAGATCCTCTCCATCAAGGAGAATGACTACATCCTGGCGGCCCAGTCCACCGGGGCATCCGCGGGAAGAATCATCAGAAAGCACATCATTCCGAACTGCCTGTCGGTCATCATCGTCTCCACCGCCCTGCAGATTCCTTCGGCGATTTTCACCGAGAGCTATCTGTCCTTTATCGGACTGGGCGTGCAGGCACCGATGCCGTCCCTCGGGTCCCTGGCAAATGCCGCCCGCGGCGGTCTGCAGACCTACCCGTACAAGCTGGTATTTCCGTCGATTATGATCTGCCTGATCGTCCTCAGCCTGAACCTTTTAGGCGATGGTCTGCGGGATGCATTTGACCCGAAGCTGAGGAGATAATTATGAGTGACTATGAACATTTGCTGAGTGTACAGGATTTACACACAACCTTTACCACCGACAACGGCGAAGTGCATGCCGTCAACGGTGTTTCCTTCAATCTGGATTCCCACAAGGTGCTGGGAATCGTCGGAGAGTCCGGTTCCGGCAAGTCGGTGACGGCCTACTCCGTGATGCAGATTCTGGCGGAGAACGGAAGAATCTCCGGCGGAAAGATCCTCTATAAGGGGGAAGACCTGACGAAATGGAATGAGAAGCAGATGTCTTCCTTCCGGGGAAAAAACTGCTCCATCATTTTCCAGGACCCGATGACCAGCCTGAACCCGGTATTCTCCGTCGGCAACCAGCTGATGGAGGCCATCACCCTTCACACCGATAAGCGTGGTGCGGCAGCCCGTGCCCGGGCGGTGGAGATGCTGGAGCTGGTAGGCATCAATGAGCCGGAAAAGCGCCTTAAGCAGTATCCCTTTGAGCTTTCGGGCGGCATGCGGCAGCGTGTCATGATCGCCATGGCGCTGGCCTGCGAGCCGGATATCCTGATCGCCGATGAGCCGACGACGGCCCTGGATGTGACCATTCAGGCCCAGATCCTGGAGCTGATGCTGGATATTCAGAAGAAGCTGGGCATGGCCATCATCATGGTGACCCACGACCTGGGCGTTATCGCGGAGATGTGCGACGAGATCATCGTCATGTACGGCGGAAGAGTCTGCGAGCGCGGCACGGCGGATGAGATTTTCTACAATCCGAGGCACGAGTATACCAAGGGACTGCTCCACAGCATTCCCAGCGTGACCGGGACGAAGGAAAAGCTTCAGCCCATCGAGGGAACGCCCATCAATATGCTGAATATGCCGAAGGGCTGCGCGTTCTGCCCCCGGTGCAAGGAGGCCATGAAGGTCTGTCTTACCGAGGTTCCGGAGGAGCTTCGGATCAACGAGAATCATACGGCAGCCTGCTGGATCAATGTCCGCGACGGCTATGGAAAGGAGGCGGCGGCCAATGGCTGAACATCTGCTGGAGGTTGAGCACCTCAAACAGTATTTCCCGATCCGGGACGGATTCTTTTCCACAAAGCCTCTGAAGGCGGTGGACGATGTCTCATTTACCATTGATCCCGGAGAAACCCTGGGACTGGTGGGAGAATCCGGCTGCGGCAAGACCACGGTCGGACGCAGTATCTTAAGACTTTACGAGCCCACCGGCGGAACCGTCCGCTTTGAGGGCGAGGAGATTACCGCCCGGAATATTCACTCTCTTCGGAAGAAGATGCAGATGGTATTCCAGGATCCCTATTCTTCCCTGAATCCGCGTATGACGGTGGAAGACATCATCGGCGAGCCGCTGGATGTCCATAAGCTTTACAGCAGCCGCGCGGAGCGGAGAGACCGCATCCTGGAGCTGATGGGCCTGGTAGGGCTGAACGCGGAGCACGCGACCCGCTATGCCCACGAATTCTCCGGCGGACAGAGACAGCGAATCGGCATTGCAAGAGCCCTTGCGGTGAAGCCGAAGTTTATCGTCTGCGATGAGCCGGTCAGCGCCCTGGACGTATCGATCCAGGCGCAGGTCATCAACATGTTCGAGGAGCTGCAGGAGAAGCTGGGCGTGGCCTATCTGTTCATCGCCCACGATCTTCTGGTGGTGCGCCATATTTCGAAGAATATCGCGGTTATGTACCTGGGACACATGGTGGAGACGGCGCAGGCGGACGAGCTGATGGATCACCCGATTCACCCCTACACCGAATCTCTTCTGTCGGCTGTTCCCATCCCGGACCCGAAGATCGCAAGACAGAAGAAGCGCATCATGCTGGAGGGCAATGTTCCCAGCCCTCTGAATATGCCCAGCGGATGTCCCTTCCGGACCCGCTGCCGGTATGCCACCGCAAAGTGCGCGGAGGAATGCCCGGAGCTGACCGACCGGGGGAACGGCCACAGAGTGGCCTGCTGGAACCGGTAAGAATGAAGCGAACCTGCAGAACAGGCAGCCGGCTTTGAAAAATCAGGTAACTTACAGCCCATTCGGATGCGGCCTCTGGGCCGCCCGGATGTGCTGAGTTAATAAAAAAAGGAGGAAAACTATTATGAAAAAGAAACTCGCACTGGTACTCGCAGCAGCGATGGTAAGCGTATCTCTTGCAGCCTGCGGCAGCAGCGCACCGGAGACAGCAGCTGCACCGGAAGCAACCGAGGCAGCGGAAGCTTCTGAGAGCGCCGAGGCAGCAGAAGCCGGAGAAGAGGCCGGCGAAGGAGCAGCCGAAGGTGAGATGCTGAGCGACGCCTTCATTGACCCGGTGAACGACTGGGGAAAGTACGATGAGCTGATCGCCCAGATCAAGTCAGAGACCGATATGGCAAAGCGTACCGAGCTGATGCACCAGGCAGAGGACATCCTGATGTCCAACTATGCGGTTGTTCCGCTCTATTACTACAACGACCTGTACATGCAGAAGGATTATGTCAAGGGTGTGTATGCGAATGCATTTGCCACCAAGTTCTTCATGTATGCAGAGATGGAAAATGGTGCAGATACCCTGCGCATCAACCTGGCTTCCGAGCCGGATTATCTGGATCCTGCGCTGAACAGCTCTGTAGACGGTGCCTGCCTTGCGGCAAACTCCTTCTCCGGTCTGTACACCTATGACTCCGAGGGCAAGCCGGTTCCGGCCTGCGCTGACAGCTATGAAGTATCCGAGGATGGCCTGACCTACACCGTAAAGCTGAAGGAAGGCCTGAAGTGGTCCGATGGTTCCGACCTGACCGCAGAAGACTTCGTATACAGCTGGAAGAGAGCCGTTGACCCGAAGACCGCTGCAGACTATGAGTACATGTTCTCCGGTTTCGACGGCTACGGCACCGAAGAGGGCATCAACGTAACCGCTCCGGATGCCACCACCCTTCAGTTCGTGCTTTCCGCTCCCTGCGCATACATGGAAGACCTGATGGCGTTCCCGACCTTCTATCCGGTCAAGAAGGAAGCCGTCGAGTCCTACGCAGACTGGGAGACCACCCCGGGCGGATGGTGCCAGGAGGCAGGATTTGTCAGCAACGGCGCATATGTCTGCACCGACTGGAAGCATGACACATCCATGACCTATGAGAAGAACCCCTACTTCTGGGATGCAGACAACGTCAAGATCGACAAGCTTGAGTTCATGCTTTCCGCTGATGATACCGCAATCTACGCAGCTTACAATTCCGACAGCGTTGACTTCATCGATACCGTACCGACGGATGAAGTACAGGCTCTGATTGATTCCAACAATCCGGAATTCCACATTGTGGATGAGCTTGGTACCTACTACATCGCCTTCAACGTGAATTCCGATCTCTTCAAGGATAAGACACCGGAGCAGGCAGCTTACATGCGTAAGGCTATCAACCTCCTGATTGACCGTGACTACATCGTCGAGAACATCGGCCAGACCGGTCAGGTGGTCGCAAACTCCTACATCCCGCTGGGCATGATGGACGGCAACGGCGGCATCTTCAAGGAGGATCCGAAGGAAGGATACTTCGATGCCTATGCCATCAACGACAGCTATGATGAGACCGTAGAAGAGGCCAGAAAGCTTCTCGAGGCAGCAGGCTATAAGTTCGGTGAGGACGGCAAGCTCTCTCCGGAGACTCCGATCGAGATTGAATATCTGCTCAACGAGAACTCCGCGCACAAGGCAGTAGCAGAATCCCTGCAGCAGGACCTTGCCGCAGTCGGCATCAACATCTCCATCGCAACCCAGGACTGGAACGTATTCCTGGAGGAGCGTAAGAACGGCAACTTCGATATGGCCCGTGAAGGATGGATCGCAGACTTCAACGACCCGATCAACATGCTTGAGATGTTCACCACCACCTCCGGCAACAACGATCCGCAGTACGGACGGAAGTAATTGCTGCATCTTAAGTGTAAGAACACCTGATGCAAAGCATATAGAATAACATGAAGCCGGCCCGGCAGAGGGGAAAACCTTCTGTCGGGCCGTTGTTATTTGTTATGTTCACGGGCTGCTTATCTGCGGATTATTCCTCAAGGCTTCCGTAGATTTCCCGCAGTTCATCGCGGATTTCCGGGAAGTTTATGCAGAATCTGTCCTCCCAGATCTTCACGGGAACCTGGTCATCGAAGGTGTAGATAACCGGAAAGTCATCGTGTTCGAAGTCAAAAACAAGAATCTTTTCCCTGTCCGGATCGATAATCCAGTACTCCCGTACCCCGGCCGCCGCATACTTGCCGGATTTGATGGTGATATCCTTTCTGCGGGTGGAAGGAGAGAGTATCTCCAGTACAAAATCCGGAGCACCGAAAATACAGCGTCGCAGAAGCTTCTTCCGGTCGCAGAGCACCATAAGGTCCGGCTGTACCATCGTGCGGTCATCGCAGTCCAGCTGCACGTCCGTGGGAGCGGCATAGACTTTGCATTGCCCTTTGTTCTCTTTTACATAAGCTCGAAAGCGGTAAAACACTTCTCCCAGGACATGCTGATGAACGGTGGTCGGTGCCCCCATATCATAGATTACGCCGTCAATCAGTTCCGCCCGTTGTTCCTCCGGAAGGGCGTAATAGTCGTCCAGCGTGTAGGTTCCCTGCTTCTTTTCTGCGTGATAAG
>DMCD01000178.1:8301-9418 GCA_003445895.1 Lachnoclostridium sp.
TTCAGAAGGGTATCATAGCGCGGGGACTGTGTGCTCCCGCCAAAAATCTTCTGCACCGTGCTGAGGGGCACGCCGGAGAGGGCGGCCACCTGTTCGTTGGAATAGCCCAGTTCCCGTTTTCTGCTTTTCATTTCTTCGATGGTCATGGCGGATCCTTTCCGGAAGTGGATTTCGGAATTCTGCCCTGCTTCCTGCGTTATCCTTCCTGCTTTATCTGATTTGATTATAGCATCGGCAGATGCTGAAATCAAGCAAAAACAGAGCAAAATATGGAATTATTATGCTCTGCCAAATGCCGGTGAAATGCTGACAGATGCCGGAATACATCCTTATATGGACTTATAATGACGTATGAGCTGTATACTGCAGGTGAATTCATGAGGTTTTTCGGCAGATACATCTCACAATACCGATTATGGAATGAAAACGGATGTATTCCTGTGGATTCAGGGGTTCTGTGGGGGCGGAAGATGAGTCAGAAAGAGACGGAAAGGAGCAAAATACATCTAAGATACCGCAGAGGAAGAAGCCAGGCCGTCTTTCAGTACAGGAGGCTGTTGACAGGTCCGGAAAGGACGGCCTGGGAAGCAGGTTTTGTGCGGTCTGAGCTGTATTCACGCGGCTTCTATGAGCTGATGGCGGACATAGCCCACAATGAGATGCTGGCCGACATTGAGTGGGCGATTCTCCGGGTGGTCTGTGATACTTCCTTTGAAATCTTCCGGATTTTCGGCGAGGAAAGCTTTCGCAAAGAGCATGAGGAGGTTTCCCAGAAGGATATCGCGGAAGCCATCCGCAGCAGAATGCCGGAGCAGGCCTACCGGCGGGCGTTCCTGCACCTGAAGGCCTACACGGACCATATCGGTGTGAAGGTGCGCTATGCGCCCATGATCGAGCCTTTCTGGAAGTGAAATGCATCAAAAGTAGGATGATGCAGGTTTTGATTTCTGATAACATGTTTTATATAAGGGGGACTGTGCGGACGGCGATACTGTCTGCAGGCAGCCGGTCCGGCGGGTCTCCCGGGAAATATCTGTCGGAAAAGAAATCAGAATACAAGAGAAGCAGGAAAGGAGCTGGGTATTATGGGATTTTTTGATAAGAAATACTGTGATGT
>DMCD01000150.1 GCA_003445895.1 Lachnoclostridium sp.
TCATGAGTGACTGGCTGGCTGCCAGTTGTTTGCCGATCTCCTCTGCGCTCTTTGTGATATCGGCCTCGTCAAGGCCGAAAGAACTGAGGATGGTCTTCTGGGTCTTTGTGACAGCATGATCCAGCTTATAACTCCCGTTGTTCCTGCGTACCATCTCGATCTTTTCGAGTTCGCGGATCGCTGCCGGGACAGCCATGTATTTCTGCCTGGACTCCATCCGGATCATCTGGTCCTTAAGAAGGTTATAGATCCGGTTGCGGACGATCAGCGCTATAAACTCGATAAAGATCTTGGAAGACATGCTCCGGGAAGACTGGACACGTTCGCTCCTGGAGCCGATGAAGGTCTTGTCGGAACGGAACAGTTTCTCAGAAATGTCCCGTCCCTTGTACTGAACCAGTGCCTGAGAAGCAGTCATCTTCTCTGAAGTGATGATGCAGAAATATCCGCACAGCATCAGTTCCCGCTCTATGACATCAGTACGCTCATCAGCGCCGAGGAAGATCCCCTTCCTGTCATAATGGAGGCGGAAGTAGTCCTGGTAAGTCTTACCGAACTTATCATCCTTTCCGATGTGCTTATCCAGGAATTGGCGGAGCTTTTCGATCCTCTGCTCAAACCGCTCCCGCTCCGCAGCCTGTCTGGAGGGGTTATAGTAAATATGGAAGTACCGTTCCTTTCTGTCATCTTCATAAAGCCTTGAAGTGACGGTAGTGCCGTAAACTTTGTAGGAACGGATGGCTGACTCGCGGTTTGTCTCAAAACTGCCTCTGTTTTCGAGTACCAGCGATGATACCAGTGACCGGCAGCCTTTACACATGATGATGAATGTATAGTTATTGTCATCAATGTACCGGATATTCTCTTTACTGAAATATCCGCGGTCAAGGATGAAGCCGATCTTCTTATACCCGTATTCGATGACCTTGTCGACCATGAAGGTGAACTGGGACACATCCGTGATGGATCCGGGGTATTCTTCATAGAAGAGCGGCACACGGTTGGTCTTGTCCATCGCGATCGACAGGTTAAAGACAGGAAGCCCTTTGTCGTCCTTGGCTTTCCCGAACTCGACGATACTGATATCACCGGCGTCGCTGTTCTTATTTGTGGAGTCATAGGAGATATAGATCCGGCCCCTGTGGTCCCTGTTCCTGTTCCAGTCGTCCAGGAAACTGATGCACTGGTCTTTGGTGATCGAGTTCAGGAGCCTGCTGACCTTGGAATCACTGTAGATCGTCATCTTTTCCGTAAAGAGTGGATGGTTGAATGCGAAATCCGGATAATACTGTCCGGCGTTCTCTTCATCAACGATCAGGTATGCAACAAGATCCAGGATCAGTCCGGTATCTTTACCGAAGCGTTTCGCCAGCATCGGGATCAGTTTATACTCGTTCATCACCTTCCGGATGATGACGCAGGAACCAATCTTGAGACAGCAGCTCCGGTAAGCGAACGGGAGCTCTTCAGGGATCTCGGCATCCGGAAAATAGACCAGGAACTTATCGTTCGGAAACATAAGGGTCGGATCATCTGCAGATACCTTCCCGACGATCGTTCTCAGCGGGACAGCGTAGCGCTTGTCCTGATTGTATTCGCTACCGTACTGATACAGGATATAGGTCGTCCCGCCCTTTTTCTTGGTGATGATCTTACCCTTGATCTCAGGGATTTTTACTGTGGTATTGAGGTACATAGCTCCTCCTATATTTAGTGTAACCGTTACACTAAATATACCACATCCTGTAGGAAGAAGCAAGCGAAAAAAGCTGATATTTAAGGGATTTTTCAGGGATTGATGTCAAAAATGGAACTTTTAGTGGAACTTAAATGCAGAGTTCTCATAAATGCATCTGATGATAAGACAAGTGTGTGAAACGGCGTGGACGCCTATTTTTTTAGAGTCGTCAAATCGGATTGTAACGGTTATATGCAGCCCGAGATTGACAGCGTAACCCCGTGTGTCTATAATTGCATCGGATTGTAACGAAAAAGGAGATCGACAATGGGTAGGAAACAAAAACACCCGGAGCACACCGCTGAGTCGCAGCGTCTAATGAACGAACTACTGGATGAAGTGGTGGGGCTGTGGGAATCTGAGGAAGAACCAGAGCTGAAGACTGTAGCTCAAGAAGTAGAAATCAGCCCAGCAAAACTACGCAAGCTACTGATAACGGCATCCATCCGTGATAATGAAACATACTTTTCCTCTCCAACCGCTGACACCATCCTTTCCCTCTATCACAGCGAAGCGACTGTGAAAGATATCATGGAAAAGACCGGGTTAAGTTATACCTCAGTCCAGGGATATCTGCCTCATAAGTCCGTGTATGGGCTGGATACGATGAGCTCCGAGTGTGAGCGGATAAGGCTTTTCCGTGCTAGAAAGAAAGCTGTGGAGGACCTGGCTGTTCATCTCCATTTCCCCGATGCCAACGTGTACCTCTGGAAGTGTGTGGTAGCCTTTCATGGCTATCCGTTCACCACCTCTGGCCGGGGAAGCCGGCAGGGAGTGAAATTCACCTATGAAGTGAGTAAGTCCACAACGGGCGGGGGGAGAAGATATGAGGGTGAGCAGGTAGAAGGCTTTGGAAACGAAATGTGGATAATAAAGGACGGACAGAAGTCGGAGAAGAGCATATCCCGATCAACAGTAGACCTTGCACTGAGGACGGCGCTTGAAAAGGAGATAAAGGGACCGAAGGCGCTGGGGATTCCTGGGGCAGGGAGTTACTTGTATCCAATGTTTGTGCGGTTTGGGGTGATAAACGACAACCCATCGGTTGAGCAGTAGACCGTGGGAGTATTAGCCTCGTGTGGTTATTATAGAATCGGATTGTAACGGATATGTCGGACGGAGTAGAAAAAAGAGGAGCTGGTCAGCTCCCCTTGATATATACTACTTCTGTTGGGTTAAACAGTCTCGGCACCCACGTCGTATTGCTCAGTCCGGCGCTCACGACCAGCCTGTTCTCATACACACCCTTCGTATATCTCGGCCACCAGCCCTGGCCGGGGGACCACACGCCATGTCCGAAAAATCTCCACTGCCCGCCGTGTGCATGCCCGCTGAGGATCAAATCTATATTCTCATCTTTCAACAGTGGCCAGTATTCCGGATGGTGAGAGAGTATAATTTTATATCCGGGTTGCGAGGTAAAAGACGGTATCCAGTCTGTTTCTGGCTTATGAGCAGCGGCGCGGGTGGCACCTCCTATGCCGTACAAATCCTCTCGCCGTGGATAACGGACGGTGCCGTCTGATTCAGCCCGGAAAACTCTATAGTCCGTAACGTAACCGGAGGTCAGTCCGGCGATGACGATCTCTTTCGCGCCGACGGTGATGGACTTCCACTCATTATCCAGCACAGTCACGCCAGTGGAAGACAAGAGCCGGAGGTCCTCCTGATCCGCCACCCACTCATGATTGCCGAGGGAGAGGCAGGTCGGCGCGATGGCAGCGCAGGCAGACAGGAACGGCAGAACATTGGTCTGTGTCTCCAGAGGAGATCTATCATCTTCCGGCCTGCCACCATATAACACATCACCTGTAATGCAGATGAGATCCGGACGGTGAGAGCGGAGGGAGGAAAGCACAGCTTCTGGATCCGCATTATGCAGATCACTCAGCAGCGCCAGAGACACAGGGCAGCTTGGAAGTTTGTAGGTTGTTTCTTTCGTAGGGGATCACCTCCAATGCACCCAATCTTACCGTCAGCAAAAGTACATAGCAAGTTTTATCGGCCGGGCTCAGTCCCGGCTTTTTTTGCGCTTCTCGGTTTGACCGACTTTGACCTTTGCGCTTTCCCTATTTCCTTATCTTGCCCTTCTCGTCATCATGTTATAGTGCTGCTCCTGCCCCATAACACTGAAAATGCGCTCAAAGACAGAGTGAAGTTGGGAGACATTCGCAGCGGAAGAGTCATAATACAGACCGTCATTGAAGCCGGTCGCTCCAACATTGATCATGGCGATCATAGCGGATGCGGCAACATAATCTTCTTTAGTGAACTCTTTCTCGTGCTTATCCAGAAGATCTCGCCGCAGGTCGACATTATGGTAGCCAACCATCTGAACAAAGTAGTATTCCAGAATCTGCCGGATCACCATCATCATGGTCTCAGGGTTGTCAGTGTGCATGTACTCATCCCAGAGAGCATCGTATGTGTTTCTAACTGGGGAGCGGTTAATCTTGCCGCCACCGGTGAGGGTGTCGTCATCATCACATTCTTCAATACTTGTCTGGTTATTTCCGCCCTTCTTAATCTCAAAGAAGCTGACGCATTCGTAATCGGACAGGCGGTTATAGGTAACCTCTCGGAAGAAATACGGGTTGTGGGTCATGCAGAAGAACTGGCGGATGTGATCATCCGTGTTTTCTTCGTTCAGCTCGTAATTGTTGTAGCAGACAGCGATCATTTCGCGAGTCAGGGATGCGACCACAAAGAGGGAGCTGCTGTCCATAGAGGAAACCGGGTCATCGATGATGACAATCTTATCTACCATTTTGCCGTCATCCGACTGGCTACCCATGACCATATGATAGAAATAAAGGAAAGCGATAAAGTGCCGTTCGCCCTCGCTCAGATTCTTGTCCACAACGACCTTCTTGCCGTTCTGATCCCGTACTAGTTCGTAGACATACTTGGCACCCGGTTTTTCCTGAAGCTCGAAACCCTTAAAGCCTGCGCTGGCGATCAGACGGTTGATATCCTGCATAGCCTTTGTGGTATTGACGGTTTGGCTGTTCAGCTTTGCTATTTCGGACTCAAGCTTCCCAGATTGTTCTCTCAGTTTCTTCTCTTCTTCGTTCTTAGCCTTCCAGGCATCACGATCATCATCGGTTCGTTTTAACCAGGCGCGAATATCGGCAGAACAGTCATTTGCCATCATGCCCCAGACCATCTCGGTACACTTCTGCTGCTGACCGGGAATGTCAGCGAGGACTGCCATATATGCATCCACTTCATCATTGATGGCTGTGATAATTGTGTTGAGATCCGTGGAAAGGGGAACAAGGTCTTCCAGTGTTACGGCTTCCGATGGATTGTCCTTTTTCTTCTGCAGCAGGTCACAATTGCGCTGGATGGCAGCGAGAAGAAGCTGTGCCTGTTTCTTATAATCAGCCAGACGCTTGGTAGGGAATGGGTTTTGCAGATTTGCTTCAACAGCCTGCCTTGCCAACATCATGTCCTTGTAGTAAGAATCAATAAACTTTCCCAATGCCGCTAGATCGTCCTTGTACTGATTATCGTAGCAGGTGGCAAGTTGGTCTTCAAAATCTTCAGGTAGGGCTTTCTGGCAGTAAGGGCATCTTCCATCTGTCTTACCGTGGTATGCTTTATGTCCGGCAGTGACCCAGTCCATATTGCCAAGAGTACGGATAAAGAGGGCAAAGTCAGTATTTGCCCGGCTGATGATGGCCTGCTCCATGATCGGGCTGATAGTTATCTGATCTGTATGGACATGGGTATACGGGTTGTGTTTGGTTTGCTGCTTGCCGAATACTGTTTTGTAAAGCGCTGTACATTCATCGTCGGTGGAAACCAACATTGGTGTGTTGGCAAGCTGCTTAACAAATTTCCTTCTATCCCTTGTATAACCGGTTTGCGTTAAAGGATACTTTTTCCTGGTTGTCTCGGTTTTATCCCAGATGGTGGAGATGTAAGCTTCTTCGGCTTTGGTGTGATCTTCTGTAATTTTATCGGCTGCTGCATGCGCAGCGGTTGCCTGAGCATCGACGCCTGCTTTTTCAGCTATCTTATCATCCGCTTCCTTCTTTTTAACAGCATTTATCTCGGAAATTGTGAAGACACCAGGAATGTTCCCGTAACTCTGGACATTCTTGGCGATGAAGTCTTCGTTATAAACGAGGACCCGCTCATCCGGAAATGGATCGCCATCCCAGGTCAACAGGGCATTTCCGTCTTTAAAGGCCTTGGCCAATGTCGACTTACCAGTGCCGTTCTTCCCGTAGAAGAAATTGATCAGGGAAGGGGTGAAAGTGACATTGGTGTAAGTCGGGGCGTTCACCTTTACCCCGGTGATATGAACTCGTACTTTATTCTGCATTTGCATCCTCCCCCTCGTTTATTTTACCAGAGCGGACCCATTCGTCGACTTCGCTCAGCTTGAATTTATATCGTTTACCAACCTTGTAGGCTGGGAGTTTTCCTTCCCGGACCCATGTCCTCGCCGTATCCTCCGTGATGCTCAGGTACTCAGCGATAGCTTCTATGTTAAACCATTTGTCTTTTAATTCTTCCATTTTGCACCTCTACTTAATCTCGATGCCGACAGCATCGGCGATCTGTAATAGGTTACCAGTTCTGATGCTCCAATGTTCCTCATCCAGCTGGTTACGCACCGTGGTTGTGAGAAGGTTAAAAGAGCGGATGTTATCATTTATAAACTGCTGGCGTAGCTTGCCGCATGTTACAAAGCGGAAGCGGATATTCTCGCTCTGACAGGCAATATCTGTCAGCCTGCCGACGAAGGCGGGATAATGGTCAGGTGCTTTCTTGAAACTCTGGTTCCGCACAGCGAAGATGCATGGCATGTTCAGAAGCTCCTGGATAAGGGGCTGGGTGAGTGGCCTGTAATAATCACGGTAATCGGGGAGAGTATTCTTCGACAAGGCAACACGACGTCCGATACAAAAAGACCCACAGTCATATCTTTCATTTTCCAGAACGAAAACATTAAACCTCTCCTGATTCAGGAGCGTCCATTCTGCTGCGTGTGAAACAATCTGCTGACTTCCAATTATTTGCTGTAGGAGCGTGATTGCCTCCGGTCCCATCTCAAGCCGTACATCTCCCATTACCTGGCCGATTGCCGTGGCACTCTGGGAAGCGGTGACATTCATCTGTGGGGTGGCGGGGAGACCGGCTCCGGCCTTGATTAATTCGTCTGCCATTCGTGCCTCACCTTCCGGGGAACAGCCCCGCCTCCTGCATCACTTCCAACAGATCGATCTTTTTGATCGTCCAATGTGTCCGTGTCAGTTCAAAAAGGTACATTGCAAGATCGGTAAGATGCTCGCTGAGGAAGGAAAACGGGATGGGGAAAAATTTCTGATAATAAACCTTGATCCCGTTGTCCTGCACTTTCACATCTCGGATAAAAGCAAATACCGCCTGCTGCCCGTCGGTCCCATCTCTTTCACAGGAGATGATCGCGGGCAGTTTTTTTATTTCCGCAATTTTCTCCGGCGTCCACCCGGCGAACCGTTCTTTTACATCGTCGCTGATGTACTCGGTCAGCGCCCGTTTCGGGTCTACCAGGATGTGGTCAGAGGGAAAGGGGTCGTAGCCGATGATCAGGTTAAAGTAATCCTGATTGGATGCGGTTCTGCTGCCATCCGGAAGAAAGAGATTGAATGTCGGCGCAAAGGAGTCCGCATACCCGACTGCAATGCCATCGCCCTCTGCATGAGCGGAAATTACCGGAATGCTGGTTTCTTTCTTTATGATCTCGTTACTCATCCTTACCACCACGCTTTCCAATAACCAGCCCGCCAAACACCTGCCCTATGGCGATACCATTGTCCTTGGCTTCTACGTGGAACTGGGCGAGAACCTGCTTCTGCGTCTGTGGGTCAGTGTACGAGGCTTCGTAAACCTCAACTCTCGGTTCATCGTGTAATTCCTCGGCTTCGGCAATTTCTCCTTCAGCCGTATTCGGCATCGCTTCCTCCGGGAGCCTGTCGTCTACGGCTATTTTTTTAGCCCTTTCGGTTCCTATTTCCGTTGTGGTTTCCCTGGGCTTATTGTAGGCAATTTCATCTGTCCATTCCATGTATGTATCAGCGCCTTCGCTGGCATCCGGATGGTTCAGCAGAATGTTGTTCCAGACCGAGACCAAGAAAGTCTGGAGAATAAATTGATGCTCATGCGCCAGATCGGTTTTATCGATCCACTTTTCGCCAATATCGAACCTTCCTTCAAAGGTCGAATCGGCAAGGATCGCGTCTACAAGGCCGCCAACCAGCATCCTCCGGTCAACATCCGATGTCCGCAGATACTTCCTATAGAAGCGATCCATTTCGACAAGCACTGCAGGGTATTCATCGTGGATACGCATGGACAGTCCTTTTTGATAAGCCGGAGTGTTGAATGCGAAGTACATGGGGCTGGAAGGAAGTTCGCCTTTTAGATAGCGGGAAAAGTAGGAGGAGAGGGATTTCATTTTGGGCGGGTTATATGCGGGCTGTGTCATACGCAGCAGATCAGCAAATAGATTCGGACGGGTAATACCGTTGTTATGTTCGCCCCATTCGGGCTTTTCGCTCAATTCCTGCACTCCGGTACGGAGCAGGAGGGCGATGAAGGTGTTACCCCTTAGTCGAGGCTCGTTCATGGAGCGCACACTCCTTTCGTAATCTCAATAAACTCAATAACCTCAGTAAGTACCGTGACATAAACTCAGTCAAAATTTCAATGGTCCTCGGAGGGAAACCTCTGGGGCCATTTTTATAGATGGCCTCCGTAACGGGCTAGGGAAACACCTGGGAAACCATGAGGAAACCCTAACCAAACCATTATACCACAGTCCTGGCTTGAAATCCAGAGACAAAACGTTAACGGAGGTACAACCAATGAAAAAAGAACGCGAAGGCAAGAAGGAAAACGGCAAGTACTACCTGCGGGTCGGGAAGACATGGGTAGAAGTCAACAAGGAAGTCTACTACGGGTACATGGATCTTGTCTGGGCGGAGGAGAAACGGCAGCAACGGGAAAGCCGCTGTGACCTCGGAACCAAACGCTGTGACGGTGATTGTGAACACTGCAAGTTCGATCCGTCTGGAGCGCCGCTCTCCCTGGATCAGATGTATGAGGAGGACGATTATGAGGCACCGGATCGAGGGTCGTCAGTAGAAGATCAGGTGCTGGCAAAGCTCCTGAAGGAAGCCTTGCACAGGGAACTGGATGCGCTTCCGCTGGAGGACCAGGTCCTGCTCCACGATATCTATTTTGAAGACATCCCCTACACGCAGCGGCAGATTGCACGGAAGCTCCACATCTCACAGCAGGCGGTCAGCAAGAGGCACATCGCCCTGCTGGGTGAGCTGAGAGTGAAGCTGGAAGCGGAAGTCTGCGACTGAAGGTTGTCAGCAACGGAACAACTGTCCGTGGAACAGATGAGGGGGACGAGAGTCTCCCTCAGATTATAGAAAATGGAGGAAAACCATGAAAGCACTGTATATGAAGCCCTTTGAAGCAGCAGAGATCATTGAAACCGATGATGTAGAAGAAACCCTGGGCGGGCCGGTGGATCACCTCTGGCCGTTTGAGGAAGCGGAAGAAATCTGTATGGTGGTGCTGGCTGACCGGGAGGATCTGTCTCCCAACCGTACTTTTGAGGAATGCGGAACGGTACGTGGTCCGATCCTCTTTATCGGCAGCCATGATGATTTCGACGACATTACGGACGATGAAATCGCCTTTGTGGAAGCCCGCGCATCCTGGGCGGAAGAGGAGTATGACCTCGATGATTATGATCCCTTCGAAGACGATGCCCAGGAGGAAGAAGACTACTGTGGTACCCATATCGTGGATGAGGATGAATTCTACGGCAGCATCAGCGGAGATTATTTATGATCGGCGGTTGTCAAACCGGGCATAACTGTCCGTGGGAAAGTGGAGGGTTAAAAGCCTCTGAAAAAATATGATCCCCCTGTGCGGGGAGAAAGGAGCTCAAAAATGGTAAGAGCAATGATTCTGGAACCCGGCAGGAATGCGGAGGTGCGTTATATCTGTCCGAAGAAGATTGACGAGCTGGTGGACGGTCACCCTGAGTTTACGGTTCCCCGCAAAGGGATCTGCATTGCAGTCAATGAGGAAGGCAAGATCAAAGGGCTTCCCCTGAACCGTTCTCTGGTGGATGACGACGGTGACATCCTGGACATCTTTGCCGGAACGATGGTCATCCTCGGATGCGATGCTGAGGAAGAGTTCTGCAGCCTGACCGATGAGCAGGTGGTGTCCCTTCTGGCTGAGTTCGGTGAACCCGAGACCCCGGATGACTGGGTGGACGATGATGTCGACTTCACCAGAGCGGATCTGCACGCGCTGCTCGATGCGATGATCAACGAACTTTTTTCCTGACCCTGGTTGTCAACCGGCTCCTAACTGTCCGTGGAGAGATAGAGGGGCAGAAAGCCGCCTCGGAAAGGAGGGAGCCGGTCATGACGCAAATCACTGGAATCCGTGCCGGGGGCAAGGCGGATGCACGAAACATTCTCCGAGCCCTTGGCGCAGTCGAAGCACGTATGAAAGGAGGAAACGCCAATGAAAGAAGCACAGATTGTAGCGACGATTCACAGAATCGGCGAGGACATTATCGCCCTGGCAGATTATCTGGCCGCGTATGTGAAGGAAGAACAGATTAGCGCTGAGGAGGCAGTGCAGCCGTTAAAAGAGGAAGCACCGAAGGCTCCGGCCATCAAGCTGGAAGATGTCCGCACGGTTCTCGCGGAAATCAGTCGCTCCGGAAAGACTGCGCAGATGAAAGAGCTGCTCAGTCAGTTCGGAGCCAGCAAGCTTTCGGATGTGAAGCCGGAAGATTACCCGGCCCTCCTCGCTGCTGCGAAGGAGGTCAAGAATGCCTGACGTACACGCCAAATTCTCACCTTCGGCCTCTGACCGTCTGATCCATTGCCCACCATCTCTTGTGCTGGGAGAGCAGTACGGACCGGAGGATACCGGCAGCGAATACAGCCGGGAAGGCACAGAGGCTCACAGCCTGGGAGAGTATCTTCTGAAGCAGGCGCTTGGCCTGCCCTGTGAGGATCCGCGTCCTTCCTTAAAAATGTACAGCTCGGAGATGCAGGAATGCGCGGAAGGATACCGGGATACGGTTCTGGAGATCTACGAAACCATGAAGCAGACCTGCCCGGATGCGATCATTTCCGTGGAGCAACAGGTCAGCTTCGAGGAATATGTTGCCGGTGGTTTCGGCACGTCTGACTGCGTGATCCTAGGTGACGGCCATATGTATGTGGTTGATTACAAACATGGAAAAGGCGTGGAAGTATCGGCAGAGGACAACCCGCAGCTGAAGTGCTACGCCCTTGGTAGCTACCTGGCCTTCTCTCCGTTGTATGACATCATGGATATCACCCTGGTGATATACCAGCCCCGTATCAGCAATTACTCGGAATGGTCCCTGACTGCAGAGGCTCTTTTGACCTGGGCGGAGACAGTCCTTCGGCCGCAGGCAGAGCTGGCGCTGAAAGGGGCAGGCGAATACAGCTGCGGCTCATGGTGCCGGTTTTGTAAGGCGAAGGCGATCTGCCGGAAGCGGGCTGAGGAAAACCTGATGCTTGCCCGGTATGACTTTGCCAGACCGGACAGCCTGGAGGAGGATGAGATCAATATCATTCTTACTAAGGTGGACCAGCTGGTCGCTTGGGCAGAGGATGTCAAAACCTATGCCTTACAGCGGGCTCTCGCGGGATATGTCTGGGAAGACTGGAAGGTCGTCGAAGGAAGGTCTGTCAGAAAGTATGCGGATGAAACAGCAGTAGCAAAAGCCGTGGAGGCGGTAGGCTACGATCCCTTCGAGCGGAAGCTCCTGACCATCACGGCCATGGAGAAGTTGCTCGGAAAGAAAAACTTTGAAGCACTGCTGGGTGACATGGTTGTCAAGCCCAGTGGGAAGCCGACGCTCGTGTCAAGAAGCGATAAGCGTCCTGAAATGACAACCGCAATCAATGAATTTATGGAGGAAAACTAAAATGGCAAAGAACAATGATCCGAAGAAAGTCATCACCGGTTGGGACACCCGTTGGAGCTACTGCAACGTTTGGGAAGCGAAGGGCATCGATGGCAGCAAGCCTGCCTGGTCCGTGAGCCTGATCATCCCGAAGTCCGATAAAGAGACTCTCTCCAAGATCGAGAAGGCAATCCAGGCGGCATATGAAGAAGGCACTTCTGTCCTGAAGGGAACCGGAAAGACCGTGCCTCCGCTGTCAGCAATTAACAATCCGTTGAACGACGGAGACGAAAAGCGTAGCGGCGATCCGGCTTATGAGAATGCCTACTACCTCAACGCCAAGAACTACCAGCGTGCGCCGGGCATCGTGGATAAGAATCGTCAGGATATCCTTGACCACTCTGAGGTTTATAGCGGCGTCTATGGAAGGGCTTGCATTTCCTTCTTCGCCTACAACAAGAACGGAAACAAGGGCATCGGCTGTTCTCTGCACCACCTGCAGAAAGGCCGTGATGGCGATCCGCTCGGCGGTTTCACCCGTGCTGAGGATGAATTCGATGACGGCGAGGAGGATTTCCTGAGCTGATCCCTCTTGCAGGGAAAACGGGGTGGCGGATTCCGTCGCCCCGGCGTACATAGAAACCACAGCCAGCTCTTGTATATATGGGGCTGGCTTTTTGGCGTTATGGAGGTGGCAGATGAAAAAGTTATCAATCGACATAGAGTCGTTCAGCGAAACCGATCTGACGAAGACAGGCGTTTACCGCTATGCGGAGGATCCGGCTTTTGAAATATTGCTCTTCGGCGTGGCCGTGGATGATGGCCCGGTCACAGTCTATGACCTGACAGCCGGAGAGGAGATACCGGCGGAAATAATGACTGCACTGCAGGATAAGCAGGTGGAAAAGTGGGCCTTCAACGCCATGTTCGAGCGTGTGTGCTTGTCGCGGTTTCTCCGAGATAAGGGCCTGCTTCCTAAGGGAGAGTTCCTTTCTCCGGAAGGTTGGCGATGTTCCATGATCTGGAGTGCGTATATGGGATTTCCCATGTCCCTTGCTGGTGCCGGTGCAGCTCTTGGCCTGGAACAGCAGAAGATGACGGAGGGAAAAGACCTTATCCGCTATTTCTGTGTGCCGTGCAAGGCGACAGCCAGCAACGGCGGAAGGATAAGAAACCTTCCTTCTGATGCTGCGGATAAGTGGGAGACCTTCGTGGCTTATAACAAACGGGATGTTGCGGTTGAACTGCAGATAAAAGACCGTCTATCTTCCCATCCTGTCCCGGACCAGGTTTGGCGGGAATATTGGAATGATCAGAGGATCAATGACCGGGGGATCCAGATCGATCTTCCCATGGTCCGGCAGGCGATTCATCTGGATGCGCTTTCACAGCAGCATCTCACGAATGCGCTGCAGGAGCTCACTAACCTTGATAACCCGCGCTCGGTCCAGCAGATGAAAGACTGGCTTGCCTCACAGGGTATGGAAATGGACTCTCTTGGGAAGAAGGTCGTTGCCGAGGCTCTTCGGACAGCACCGGAACCGCTCAGAACCGTCCTCACCCTCCGGCAGCAGCTTGCCATGTCCGCTGTAAAGAAATACACGGCTATGGAGGCTGCGGTGTGCGCGGACGGCCGTCTTCGCGGCATGTTCCGCTTTTATGGCGCAAACCGGAGCGGTCGCTTTTCTGGCACGATTGTGCAGCTGCAGAATCTTTTCAGGAATTCTCTCCCTGATCTGATCCAGGCGCGGAGCCTTGTGGCAAGGGGAGATTATGCCGCCTTGGAGACCCTGTATGATTCTGTTCCCCAGGTCCTTGCGGAGTGTGTCAGAACCGCTTTCATTCCCGCTGCCGGTTACAAGATGATCGTGGCGGACTTTTCAGCCATCGAATGCCGGGTACTGGCGTGGCTTGCAGGGGAACAGTGGGTGCTGGATGTATTTGCTCAGGGCGGCGACATTTACTGTGAAACCGCTTCCCGCATGTTCCACTGTAAGGTGGAGAAGCACGGCGAAAACGGGGAACTCCGGCAAAAGGGGAAACAGGCCACCCTTAGCTGTGGTTACGGCGGCGCGGAAGGTGCCTTGATCGCTATGGGCGCACTGGATGCAGGCATGAAGGAAGAGGAACTTGCTCCGCTGGTAGCGGCATGGAGGGCAGCCAATCCGAACATCGTGCAGATGTGGTGGGCGGTCGATAGAGCTGTAAAGACTGCCGTGAAAGAGAAAACAATAACGCGCACCCATGGCCTGACCTTTGAGTATCGAGGGGCCATGCTCTATATCACGCTGCCTTCGGGACGCCAGCTCTCCTATGTGAAACCCAGAATCGGAGAGAACCGTTTCGGCGGGGAGTCCGTGACCTATATGGGGATGGACACTACCAAGCACTGGTCCCGGATTGAATCCTTCGCGGGAAAGTGGGTGGAGAACATTGTGCAGGCGGTATCCCGCGACATTCTCTGCTATGCGATGGAGCAGCTACGAGACTACCGCATCGTTGCTCATGTCCACGACGAATGTATCGTGGAGTGCCCGCAGGAGACGACGGTTCAGGAAATCAGCAATCTTATGAGCACTGTCCCGCCGTGGGCTCCGGGGCTGATCCTTCGAGCGGATGGGTATGAATGTCCTGGCTTTTACATGAAGGACTGACTCCTCCCCGAGGACTTTTCTTCTTTTGGAACAGAACAACTTTTTTCACGTTTTTGGTTGTCAACCGCGACGCAACTGTCCATGGAGAGATAGAGGGCCTTCATGCCCTCTTATTACATACCCCGCACGGGGAGAAGGGAGCGTTTTATGAACGCAGTACAGGTTTTCACGTATACGGATCATCCGGTCAGGGTGATCGACATCAATGGAGCGCCGTTCTTCGTTGGAAAAGATGTGGCGGAGGTCCTGGGCTACACCAACAGTCGTAAGGCTCTGGCAGATCATGTGGACGAGGAAGATAAGGGGGTAACGAAATGTGACACCCTTGGCGGTGTGCAGGAGCTCACGGTGATTAACGAGTCGGGGCTTTACTCCCTTATTCTTCAGAGCAAGCTCCCCACAGCAAGGGCTTTCAAACGCTGGGTCACTTCCGAGGTTCTTCCCTCTATCCGGAAGCACGGTGCTTACCTCACTCCCACAACGATGGAGCGGGTTCTTGCCGATCCGGATTTCGGCATCACCCTCCTGCAGGAGTTGAAGGCAGAGCGCAATAAGGTAGCCGCTCTCGAAACAACGGTGGCGGTCCAGACACAGCAGATCGCGGAGATGAAGCCGAAGGTCGGGTACTACGACATCGTGTTGTGCAGCCCGTCCCTGGTAAAGACCTCCGTCATCGCAAAGGACTACGGCATGGGAGCGCCATCCTTCAACCGGCTTCTGAAGAAGCTGGGCATCCAGTATAAGCAGGGTGATATCTGGCTCCTGTACGCGAAGTACCAGGACAAAGGCTACACCTCTACGGAAACCTACCATTACACCAACGAAAAGACCGGTGAGCCAGGCACGCAGTGCTGGACCAAGTGGACACAGAAGGGACGTCTCTTCCTGTATGAGACCCTGAAGGCGGAGGGGATTCTCCCGATGATAGAAAGGGAGGCAGCATGAAGATATTTATCTGTTCACCCTTTGCGGGGGATACCGTGAGGAACATCCTGGCGGCCCAGGGCTACTGTCGAAAGGCAGTAGCCGAAGGGCATGTCCCCTTTGCACCACATTTGTATTTCCCGCAGCTTCTGGAGGATAAAAATTCGGAAGAACGGGAGAAGGGGATGGCAATGGGGCTTATGTGGCTCTCGCATTGCGACGAAATGTGGGTGTTCGGAGAGGCGTCGCCAGGCATGAAAACAGAAATAGCATACGCAGAGGAGCACCAGATTCCGATCCGGTATTTCCCTGCAGAACAGGAGGATCATTTTGATGACTGAATTTAAGGTCGCTTTCGGTGAGAACCGGCAGGCAAAGAAATGGAAGAACGGAACGATCACGCTGGATGAACTAAGGACTCGTCTTGCGACAACCTTCCGCACGGCGGAGACGCAGGCGGAGTATCAGAAGATGAAGAGCGTCGGACGCTCTGCTGCCAAGGACAAAGGCGGGTTCGTCGGCGGGGTGCTGAAGGACGGTGTCCGCAGCGCGGTTACCGTGGTTGTTCGATCTTTACTGACGTTGGATGTGGACAATGCATCCTTAACATTTCTGGACGAGTATCTTGCCTTGTGCCCCTATGAAACGCTTATCTACACGACGCACGGGCATATGCCGTCGGCACCCCGTTACCGCCTTGTCATCCCGCTGACGAGAGATATTTCTCCGGAGGAGTATAACGCGATCACCCGTTACTATGCGGCGGAGCTTGGGATTGAGATGTTCGATACCTGCTCCTTCACACCGGCCCAGCTGATGTTCTGGCCGACCACCTCATCGGACGGTGAATACATTTTCCGGGAGGTTGAGGGAGAGCATCTTGATCCCGATTTATATCTTTCTGCCCACCCTGACTGGAAGGATCCCTTAGCGCTGCCTACATCGTCGAAGGAGGCACCTGCCCATGAAGGAAAAGGGAAGGTGGAAGACCCTCTTTCCAAGGAAGGTATCGTTGGTACTTTCTGCCGGGCGATGGGTACCATCCAGAACGCGATAGACCTGTATCTCTCTGACGTATATGAAAAGGTCCGGGATGACCGCTATCACTTGATCGGTTCTTCGAGTGGCCCTGGTGTGCAGATCTATGACAACAAGCTCGCTTACAGCAACCATGCGACGGACCTTGCCGCACGTCAGACCTGTAACGCCTTCGATCTGATCCGACTGCACAAGTTCCCGGATGAGGACCCAAAGAAAAGCTTCACTGCAATGTCCGAGTGGGCGGCATCCCTGCCGGAGGTGTCACGTTTGCTCCTGGAGGAGAAGCAGAACGCGGCGGAGCAGGCCTTCTCGGAAGAGGACGACACCAACTGGCAGGATCGTCTCATTCGGGATAAGAGGGGCAATCTCCTGAATAGCCTTCATAACCTTGGACTGATTATGACCTACGATCCCTATATGAAGAATATCGTATTCAACCAGCTCGCGGACGGCATGGAGATCAAGGGAGAGGTGCCTTGGGCACACGAGGGAAAGAAATTCTGGCGGGATCAAGACGATGCCCAGCTGATTTGGTATGTCGATCAGAACTATGGCTCCTTCTCACAGCGCAACTACGACATTGCTGTCACAAAGTGTGTGGATGACCGGTCCTACCACCCGATCAAGGAATATCTCGAAACCCTGCCAGAATGGGACGGAAGTCCAAGGGTCGATACCCTTCTGATTGATTATCTGGGAGCAGAGGATAACGCTTATGTTCGAGCCGTCACCCGCAAAGAGCTTTGTGCAGCCGTCACGCGTGTTTATCACCCAGGTACGAAGTTTGATACGCTTCTGGTCCTCATCGGAGAGCAGGGGATCGGGAAGAGTACTCTCATTGCCCGGCTCGCCATGGAATGGTTCTCCGACAGCCTTACCCTCTCTGATATCAACGACGGTAAGGCCGGGGCCGAAAAGCTCCAGGGCATCTGGATCATGGAGATCGGTGAGATGGCCGGAATGAGGAAAGCGGAACAGGAAAAGCTGAAGGCTTTCTTCGGACGGCAGGATGATAAGTATAGGGCAGCTTTCGGAAGACGTGTCCAGTCCCACCCTCGCCAGTCAGTGATGTTTGGAACAACCAATGCGGAAAGTGGTTTCCTTCGCGATATCACAGGAAATCGTCGTTACTGGCCTGTGACTGTTCTCGGAACAGGAACAAGAAAACCATGGGAACTGACACAGGATGACGTTAATCAAATCTGGGCAGAAGTGCTTGTTCTTGTTGCCAATGGGGAACCACTGACCCTTCCGGCCGACCTTGAGGAACAGGCAAAGGTGGAACAGAACTCTGCGATGGAAAAAGATGAACGTGAAGGTGTTGTTCGCTTGTTCCTGGAGACGCTGCTGCCGGAGAATTGGTCGGATATGGACCTCTATCAGAGGAGAGAGTTTCTCCGGGGAGATGACCCTACCCAGAAGGAAGGAACGGTCCGAAGAACCAGCGTCAGCAATATGGAAATCTGGTGCGAGTGCTTTGGAAGGAACCGGGAGGATTTAAAGCCTGCAGAGAGTTATGCGCTTTCCAGCCTGATGAGCCGGATCGAGGGGTGGAGCCGTCCCAAGACGCTGCAGACACAGGCCCTCTATGGGAAGCAGCGGGTGTATCTGCGGGAATAATAACGGCGGAACAGGATACGGGGAGGACGGCGGCTTGTTCCGCTTGTTCCTCTCATATCCGCCTTATTTTACTGGATTTCAGGCTATAGAACGAACAACCTATGAAATTCTTATTAGATCGAATTCATAAAAATAGTAGATATAAGAGTACCAAAACCGCGTATTCGCACACGCGAGGAAAATGACGTTATTTGGTTCTCTTGTTACGGCACCTCTCCCATACACACAAAGGGAGAAATGGAGGTAATCATGATAAGGGAAAGAGATGTAGAGCAAGCCCTTGTTCACCATATGCGGATATGTGGGGGCCTTGCGTTGAAGTTTGTAAGTCCTGGGTGGAGCGGAGCACCAGACCGGATTTGTCTCTGGAAGGGAGGGGGCATCGCCTTTGCCGAGGTGAAAAGACCAGGAGAGAAGCTGAGGCCCCTGCAGGAAAGAAGGGCGGAGCAGCTGAGGGAGCTGGGCTTTTCTGTAGCTGTAATCGACAGCTTGGAGGCGGCAGAGCGGTTTGCAAAGTCTGGAGGTGGTGCGGATGCTTACGCCTGAGCAGCTTCACGGGTACCAGAGGTATGCGGCAGATTTCATTGTTGAGCATCTGGCTTCCGCAATCCTGCTGGACTGTGGTTGCGGGAAGACAATTATTACCTTGACGGCGATAGAAGATCTTCTACGAAACCGGTTTGAAGTTGGTCATATCCTTGTGATCTGCCCCATTCGCGTAGCGCAGGTCTGGGCGGAAGAGATCGGGAAATGGTCGCATCTTCAGGGATTGCGGTACAGCATCGCCGTCGGAACAGAAAGCCAGAGGCGATATGCCCTTGGTCAGGACGCGGACATTTACATCATAAACCGCGATGTAGTCCCCTGGCTGGTTGAGAATTACGGCGGAGCCACCTGGAAATGGGACATGCTGGTCCTCGACGAATTAAGCAGCTTTAAGAACCCGCAGGCTAAGAGGTTCAAAGCACTTCTCAAGGTCCGGGCAAAGGTGAAACGGATTGTTGGCCTGACCGGCACACCTTCAAGTAACGGCTTGATGGATTTGTGGGCGGAGTACCGCCTTCTGGATCTCGGTGAGCGGCTGGGGAAATTTATCGGCGGGTATCGGTCACAGTACTTCCGTCCGGATAAGACCAACGGCATTATCATTTATTCGTATAAGCCCCTTCCCGGTGCGGAGGAGCGCATCTACAACCGAATCGCCGACATGACGGTTTCTATCCGCTGTACGGACGTCCTCCGGATGCCGGAGCTGATCTCTGTTCCATACGAAGTCAGCATGTCCCCGCAGGAGCAGGAGGTTTACACCCGCCTGAAGCAGGATCTGGTGCTGTCCCTCCCCGATGGAGAGGTGACGGCCAGCAATGCAGCGGCCCTCTCCGGAAAACTGAGTCAGATGAGCAACGGCGCTGTGTACAACGATGATGGCGGCGTAGTGACCATCCACAGTCGGAAACTCGACGCCCTGGAAGATCTGATCGAAGCGGCAAATGGAAAGCCGGTGTTGATCGCCTACTGGTTCAAACATGACTATGACAGGATTACCGAGAGACTTCGCTCCATCGGAATCCGCTATGCGAAGATCGATACCGAGGAGAGTATCCTTCGGTGGAACCGGAAGATGATACCGGTGGGGTTGATACACCCAGCGTCGGCAGGTCATGGCCTGAACCTGCAGGCTGGCGGCAGCACTTTGATCTGGTTTGGACTCACCTGGTCATTGGAACTTTACATTCAGACCAACGCCCGGCTCTGGCGGCAGGGCCAGGTTTCCAGCACGGTCGTGATCCAGCACATCGTCACGAAGGGAACGGTGGATGAGAGGATCCTGAAGGCTCTCCAGCAGAAAGAGGTCACACAGGACGCGCTGATGGATGCCGTGAAAGCGCAGCTGGGAGGTGCGGAATGAAAATGGTTGATGACAAGGAAGCCTGGGAGAATCTGGCGAACGCCATTATTCTCGGTGCGGTCAAGGATTACAAGCGGGCGCTGCTCCATTTGAAAAGAAACCCGGATAGCCAGAGCGCGATGCGGGCAGTAGAGAGGGAGGAGCAGTTCTTTTACAGCTCCTGGTTTGAGGTGCTGACGAACCTCGATCCATCCTACCTGATTCGAAAGATGAAAGAGATGGTCGGGGTATAAACGACAAGAACAGACAAACAGCCCTGTGAGGGGCAAGCCAAACATGGCCAATCCAAGGAACATGATCAAAATTTAAGGAGGATTGCCATGCATATCAGCTGGAGTTTTTTGGATAAACGGAAAGGCGCGATCAAGGCTATTTCCGCTTACGACAGTATGGATTTTATCGTAAAACACACCGATGAAGAGATCGCGGCGGTACGGGTCAAGATGGAGGGCATTGGTTCTCCCAATCTTGACGGCATGCCGCATGCCCACGATCCGCAGGCGGGGGAAAAGCGTATCATCCAGGGAATCGAGGAGATCGATACCATCAAGGAGCGGTATCGTCAGGCAGTGGAATACATGAACTGGTTCAAACCGGCCTGGGAGCAGCTTACGGAAGAGGAGCGCTATGTCCTTGAAACCTTCTATATGGATGCAGAGGAGAGCGGTGCGGCGCTTACAATTTCGGAAGAGCTGAACATTGAGCGCAGCAGTGCCTACAACAAAAAGAACCGGGCACTGGATCATCTTACGATGCTCCTGTACGGGAAGGCATGAGTAAAATCGTGGACAACTTATCTTGCGGTTTTTGATAAAGTGATAGCGTGAAAAGCTGGCGGAGCCCTGCGGGAGAGTATCCTGCGGGGCCTTTTCATGCCCAGGGAGGTGATTCGGTGGATTCGGTGGGCAGAAAAAACAGACGACGAAAAGAGTACATCAGGAGGTTACCGAGAGTGGTTGATATACAAAGCCCGAAGAGAATGGAGATCTGGTATGCAAGGCTGCCGATGGACAGGAGAACATCGGTTCAGGGCGGGGCCAGACCTGTGCTGATTATCAGCAACGATGTCTGCAATGAGCGCAGCTCGATTATAACGGTCATTCCCATGACGACGCAGATGAAGCATCTGTCTCAGCCGACGCACGTTGTGCTGGATATGGAGGATGGGAATCAGTCAATGGTACTGGCTGAGCAGATTACGGCGATGGATAAGCGGCTCCTTGACCGAAAGATTGATTTATGCAGGGATGCAGAAACCATAGCGAAGATCGAAAAGGCTGTATGTGAACAGGTAGGTATCGGATGATCTTTATTCTCTTACCTATCCTCATATTTGCCGCCGTCTCGGCATTGTTGATTATTTCCATCGCGTGGACATATAGGCCCATCTCCGTTTGGCAGATGGTGAAAGAAGAGCTGCAAAAGGCAGCAGAAAGGAAGAATAGATGAGAATCATTACTTGTGAACAAGTCAGTGAAGGGCATCCTGACAAGCTGGCGGATCAGATTGCCGATGCCATTGTGACAGATTGCCTGCGGCACGACAAGAACAGCAGGGTCGCCATCGAATGCCTGCTGAAGGATAACCACATCATTATCGCCGGTGAGCTGACCAGCACCCATAAGCCGGATTACAAGGCTCTTGTGTATGAGGTCTTTGAAAAGATCGGCTGGGAGAAATTGAGCTATGGAAATCCGGCTCTTTTTGCTGGACCGGATATCGGCATCCTCGTAAAGGAGCAGAGCCCGGATATCGCGCTCGGCGTCGATAAAGGCGGTGCCGGTGATCAGGGCATGATGTACGGCTATGCCACAAATGAAACCCTGGAGCTGCTGCCGATACCCTATGTTGTGGCGACCCGCTTTCTCCAGATCCTGAAGAACCACCCGAGTAAGATGTTCCGGGCGGATGCAAAGGCGCTGGTTTCCTTTGATTACGACACGGGCAAGATCACGACCTTCCTGTGTTCCGTCCAGCATAGCCCGGATGTGGAGCCTTCCGATTTCCGGCATATCATTGAGGGCATTATGGTATTGGCCGCTACGGAGAACGGTCTGAATACCGATTTTGAAAAACTGGTGAATCCGACCGGGCGTTTTGTGATCGGCGGCCCGTATGCGGACTGCGGTGTGACGGGAAGAAAACTTGCATGCGACACTTACGGCGGAATCGGCCGTATCGGCGGCGGGGCCATGAGCGGAAAAGACCCGAGCAAGGTTGACCGCAGCGGAGCCTACATGGCCCGAAAAATAGCGCGGGATATTGTGAGGGCCGGTTATGCAGAACGCTGTGAAGTCCAGATTGCTTATGCGATTGGTGTGGCGCAGCCTGTGTCCGTGTACGTGGAAACCTTCGGTACGGAATACCAGGATAAGACATTCCTGGAACAGTTTGTCCGGGACACCTACGACCTGACACCGAGGGGCATCATTAACAGTCTGGGACTGCTGGACGTGGACTACAACAAGGTTAGTGCCTACGGACACTTCGGGAAGGACGACCTTCCCTGGGAGCAGTGATGCCGTCCCGTCCGAACACACCCTGCCGCCATCCGGGCTGTGCCGCCCTCGTCCCTTATGGACAGAAGTACTGCGAGGCGCACAAAGCTATGCACCCAGAGGAGCAGCGGTCCGCAGCAGGCCGAGGCTACGGTAGAGTGTGGCAGAAGGCAAGGCACAGGTACCTTGAGGCGCACCCTTTCTGCGTAGAGTGCATGAAGGAAGGTAGGTACGTCAAGGCAACCGACGTTGACCACATCGTTCCTCACCGAGGAGACAAGAAGCTCTTTTGGGATGAGAGCAACTGGCAGGCGCTCTGCCACAGCCACCACTCCATCAAGACGCGGAACGAGGATCAGACACCAGAATATCATTTTTGAAATGGCGGAGTTTGCTTTTGCGCTACCTGAGAAGCAATTCGGAAGCGAGAAAGTAAACTTTTTCTCTGCCTGATGAGGCCCCCTGGGGGGTGGGTCACTTCTCTGTGGTGAAGTCCCACGGAGACCGCCGCCCCCTCTCGCGTTGATTTTCGCAAAATACAGGGGGAGGGGGTCAGCTGTTCCTGTTCCGACGCAATCCGAAAAGCAGATACGAGACTGGGGAGCTGCCGAAGAATCCTTGAAATACGGGCATTTTCGGTAGTTCCTTGCCTTGTACTACCGCGAAACGGAACCGGAACAAGCGCAGAAAAACTTCGTCGGAAACGGGAAAAACCTCACCGAATTTCAGGTATATTTCGAGATTTTGGAAAGGTTGCCGTTGCATTTCGACGCAATACGAAAACGGAAGGAGGGCAGATGCCTTGTTTGAAGAGGTCATCAGAGAAGATGAGTACGTGGACATCTGCCCGAATTGCGGCGGTTTGTTTTCGCAAAATGCCAGGGGCCGAAGGAAAAAGTTCTGCTCGGACAAATGCCGCACGGCATGGAATCACCGACACCCCAACATAGCCAACTGGAAGGACACGTCCCGTACATGTATTTGCCCGCAGTGCGGGAAGACTTTTATCGCAACGCGTGAATACGGTCAGCTGCGGAAATATTGCAGCATCGCCTGCTCCAACCGGGGCAGAGCTGCGGAAAGGAGAAGAGAACATGACGCTGGAAGAGAAGATGGACACGGTATTGGACGACCCGGTGAATCATCCCAGCCATTACACCAGCGGGAAGATTGAGGTCATAGATTTTATCGAGGACCAGAAGTTCCCGTATCACCTGGGCAACGCCTGTAAATATCTGTGCAGAGCTGGCAAGAAGAATCCGGAGAAGACGGCAGAGGATCTCCGAAAAGCGGTATGGTACATCAATCGGTATATTGATTTGCTGGAGAAGGAGGCTGCAAAGTGACGCTGATAGAGGGATTTGTAAGGGACGAGATCTTCATTGATTTCGGCGTGGATATCCTGTATGGCAGCGATCAGTGCTATATCAACTATCCCTGCCGATTTCCGACTGTTGGTTTTCAGCTTATGGCGACGAATGGCCTTTCCCAGATCGCCGACCGCATCCGGAAGGATATGGGCGTCAAGCCAATGCACCCGATGGACGAGTTCACCGATGACACTTGTGACAATGACGGTTGGTACGACTTCTATGTTGGGATCAATGGCTATGCTCAAAACCATATGGATTCCTGCATAGAGTTTGTCGTAGTCAATTCCGAAAGCGATGACAATGAACAGCGCTATACCATTGATCTGACAACCGAGGAGCAGGAAGTGATTTATGCGCGTCTGGACGAGCAGTGCCGCAGATACCTGGGAAAGGGCTGTGAAGAACTGCTGGCCGAGGCGCGAAAACAGATGGAGGAGGATGAGAGTTGAAAATCATCAAACGGGACGGAAGAGAAGTCCCATACGACTACAGGAAAATACAGAACGCCATCAAAGCAGCCAATGGAGAGGTGGCAGAGGAAGACCGGCTTTCCGATATGGAGGTCGGTATTATTGTCGGAAGGATCGAAAAGCACTGTGCTGATCTTGGCCGGAGTGTCGCCGTTGAGGAGATACAGGACATGGTAATTGATGAACTGGAGAAGTCGGGGCATTACCGGCTTGCACTGCACTATAGTGAATACCGGCTGCGGCACGAAATGCTACGGAAGCAGAACAGCACGGATGCAAAGATTCTGGCGCTACTCCGACATGACAGCGAGATTGCTAAGCAAGAGAATGCGAACAAGGATCCGATCATCAATTCAACCATGCGAGATTACCTTGCCTCGGAGGTTTCCGAGGATATCTGCCGCAGATACGTCTTTCCGGAGGATGTGATTCAGGCGCATGACGAGGGCATGATCCATATCCACGACATGGGCTATGTCTCCGGGCCAATATCCAACTGTGAGCTGGTCAATCTGGAGGACATGCTCCAGAACGGCACGGTGATCACCGATACCCTGATCGAAAAGCCACATAGCTTTTCAACGGCCTGCAATATTGCCACCCAGATTATCGCTCAGGTCGCCAGCAACACCTACGGTGGGCAGACGATCAGTCTTGCGCATCTCGCTCCCTTTGTGGATGTGTCCCGCCAGAAATATAAGAGGGAAATCCGGGAGGAGCTTACAGCTGTCGGGAAGGAATACACCGAAGAGGATATCACCCGTATGGCGGAAATGAGGGTCCGGAAGGAAGTGCAGCGCGGCATCCAGACGATCCAGTATCAGATCCAGACGCTGTTGACTACGAATGGGCAGACCCCTTTTGTTTCTGTGTTCATGTATCTGGATGAGGTGCCTGCCGGTCAGACGAGAGATGATCTGGCACTGATTATCGCGGAAACGCTGAAGCAGAGGTACGAGGGAATCAAAAACGAAGTCGGAGTGTGGGTATCTCCCGCTTTCCCCAAACTCATCTATGTTTTGGATGAGGACAACATCATGGAAGATTCGCCGTACTATTACCTGACCGAGCTTGCGGCGAAGTGTACAGCCAAGCGCATGGTGCCGGATTATATCAGTGCGAAGATCATGAAGCAGCTGAAGAACGGTGACGTGTACACGTGTATGGGCTGTCGGGCATTCTTGACGCCAGATACCGTAGGGCTGAATCCGGATGGTAGCCACAAGTATTATGGCCGCTTCAACCAGGGTGCGGTGACGATCAACCTGGTGGATGTAGCCTGCAGCGCGGACGGCGATGAAAAGAAATTCTGGCAGCTTATGGAGGAACGGACGGAGCTTTGCCATAAGGCGCTGCGTATCCGGCATGAAACCCTGCTGGGGACACCTTCCGATGTCGCTCCGATCCTCTGGCAGTATGGGGCTATCAGTAGATTGCCCAAAGGCGAGAAGATTGACCACCTTCTTTACGACAACTACAGCACCATCAGCCTGGGCTATGCCGGGCTGTGCGAGTGTGTGCATCGCATGAAAGGCTGCAGTCACACCGATCCTGCAGGGCATGATTTTGGCATCGAGGTCATGAAGTTCCTGAATGGGAAGACAGCACAGTGGCGGGAAGCAGAGCACATCTCCTACAGCCTGTACGGAACGCCCATGGAGAGCAGCACGTACAAGTTCGCCAGATGCCTGCAGCGCCGGTTTGGCATTATTCCGCATGTGACGGATAAGAACTACATCACCAACAGCTACCACGTTCATGTGACGGAGCCCATTGATGCTTTCCAGAAGCTTGCATTTGAGGCGGAGTTTCAGGCTCTTTCTCCCGGAGGCGCGATCAGTTACGTAGAAGTCCCCAACATGCAGGAAAACATCCCTGCGGTGCTGTCGGTCATGCGGTTCATCTACGACAACATCATGTATGCGGAGCTGAACACGAAATCTGACTACTGTCAGGTGTGCGGATATGACGGGGAAATCAAGATCGTGGAAGAGGATGGAAAGCTCCTGTGGGAGTGCCCGAATTGCGGCAATCGGGATGAGAAGCGCATGAACGTCTGCCGAAGGGTCTGCGGATACCTGGGCACTAACTTTTTCAATCAGGGCAGGACGCAGGAGATTGCAGAGAGGGTATTGCATCTATGAAACACATTTTTACGGCTATCAAAAACAGAATCAACAGGAATGAGGAGGAGAGTATCACCATGAAGAAAAACCTGAAACTGGAAGCACCCTGGTACACCTATCAGAAAAAAGTGAAGGCTCTGTTTGAGCGTGATCCGGAAATCAAAGTCGGGGATATTATTCTGCCGGAAGATGGCAGAGCAGATTATCTCTTTGATATCGAGGTCCGCAACCATGAGAAGTTTCTGGCGCTGGACCGCGTATTTCCCAAGTGTGTGCAGTTTGGCAATATAACGCTGGCCATCAATTTGTACGATGAGGAAAACGATGCCGGAGCAGATGACGTTCTGGCTCTGTATGAGACCATCTTCAAGGGGAATCCCATCGTAAAAGATGTCCGAACAGCTATAGATCACATGGGTACGAAGCATGGCTTTATTCGTTTCCAGCCGGAAGTCATCCAGTTCTTTGATGATGACATCTATGACTATGAAGGCAACTGGACCGGCCTCGCACAGGATATTGCGAGAGAGGTGTTTGCAAACGAAACTCGCGGGATCCACTTCTGCACAGCCTCCGTGAAGGAAGCAAAGAACCCTGCAGGCGAGTAAAGCTTATGAATTACTGCGGAATCAAAAAGACGGATATCGCAAATGGTCCCGGTGTTCGTGTCTCCCTATTTGTTTCCGGCTGCAGGAACCAATGTCGTGGATGCTTTCAGCCGGAGACCTGGGATTTTGAATATGGAGATCAGTTCACCAAAGAAACTGAAGAAGAACTGATTGCGGCCCTGCGTCCTTCGTGGATACAGGGCCTCTCCATTCTTGGCGGCGATCCGATGGAACCGGAAAACCAAAAGGCACTCCTGCCGTTTCTTCGAAAATTGAAGGAGGAACTGCCGGAGAAAGACGTCTGGCTCTATACCGGATATCTGATTGAGAAAGTCGGGACATCGCCGCTTCTTTCCTATGCGGACGTAGTTGTGGATGGACCATTCATCGAGGCGGAAAAGGATGCCGGGCTTGCTTTCCGGGGAAGCCGGAATCAGCGAATTATCTATCTGAGAGGAGAACACCCATGGGAATGATCGATCTTGCATCGGTGATCGGTGTGTATCCGATCTGCAATACTGGGGCCGTGCTCGTTCATAAGATCGATTACGGCGAAGAAAAGGTGCTGGCAAGCATCAACGGTGAAGGAGCCGAATGGTGCAGTTTGACAGAAGAATACATGGAAACGAGTGGAGAGCTTGAACTGGGATTTACCCTGGGTGAGCTCTTCATTCCGTTTGCGGAAGTCATGAGGTTTTTTGGAGGTACGACATGAAGAAAACTGCGGAATTGAAGGTGCTGCCGATTTCGGTACTCAAACCGGCAGAGTATAACCCGCGCAAGAAGCTGAAGCCGGGAGATAAGGAGTACAAGAAGATCAAGGATTCCATTGAGGAGTTTGGCTTTGCCGATCCGCTCGTGGTGAATGCGGACATGACCATTATCGGCGGACATCAGAGACTGAACGTAGCTATCGACCTTGGCTATACGGAAGTTCCCTGCGCGGTGGTCGATGTGGACAAGACTCGCGAGAGGGCACTGAACATTGCCCTTAACAAGATCACGGGTGAGTGGGATGAGCAGATGTTGGCTGATCTGCTGACGGACCTGAAGGAAGCGGACTATGACCTGGATTACACTGGCTTTGAAGCGCCTGAGGTGGAACAGCTTTTTTCCAACATCTACGATAAGAAGGTCAAGGAAGATGACTTTGATGTAGATAAGGAGCTGCAGCAGCCTTGCTTTTCACAGCTGGGCGATCTGTGGTATCTGGGTAAACACAGAGTCATCTGCGGCGACAGCACTGGGGAGGAAATCTATACCCGGCTGATGGACGGGCAGCTCGCCAACCTCGTTCTGACGGATCCGCCGTATAACGTTGATGTTGAAGAGACGGCCGGAAAGATCATGAATGACAACATGGGTGACCAGGAATTCTATAACTTCCTGCTTTCCGCCTATCGCTGCATGCATGCCAATCTGGCCGATGACGGCTCCATTTATGTTTGGCATGCGGATACAGAGGGGATCAACTTCCGCACAGCCTTTAAGGATGCGGGCTTTTATCTCTCCGGCTGCTGCATCTGGGTGAAGAATGCGCTGGTGCTGGGACGCAGCCCCTATCAATGGCGGCATGAACCCTGTCTGTTTGGCTGGAAGCAAAAGGGAAAGCATCAGTGGTATGGTGACCGGAAGCAGACAACCGTGTGGGAATACGATAAACCCAGGTCCAGCAAGGATCACCCGACAATGAAACCGGTACAGCTGATGAGCTATCCGATTAAAAACAGCACCATGACAAACGGGATTGTACTGGATCCCTTCCTGGGCAGCGGTTCTACGCTGATCGCCTGCTGTGAGACGGACCGTATCTGTAGAGGAATTGAACTTGACCCGAAGTTCGTGGATTGTATTGTGAAAAGGTATATCGAATGGGCAGGCGGGAAATATGATGATGTGTATGTGATCCGCGATGGTCAGAAGCTCCGCTTTGATGAAATGGCGACTTTTGAGCCGCAGGAAGCAGAGGATTGATACCAGAAAACGGGGAGGCTGGCTAAAGCTGGCCTTTCTATTTCTACAAGGAGGGAGCGATGGATGTTGTTTTAGCAGTTGTCGTATGCCTGGTGTTGCTTGGCGTGATCGCTTTTCTGATTGGGGCTGCGGTTATCATTGGCGCTTCCGATGAACTGAGCCGGGAATTTGATGACCGGGATCAGGAGGAGTTTTTAAGACGCTGGGCAGAGGAGAAGAAAGAAAAAGACGAACGTAAACAGGCCAGACGTCGGAGACGGTAATTGTGTACTATGTCGAATTCGAGTTTTTATCAGAATATCTCGCAGAATTGACTTTACTTTTTGGGCCGTCAGAGTGATGTATACCATACCGCCGGAGAAGTACCGGCAGGCCACATCACAGAAGGAGCGACGCTCCGGAAAGGAAAAGAACATGAGGAGATATGAACTGAAAGCACCGGATAAGAAAACCCTGGTAAAGCGGGTTGGAGAGCTTACCGGTCAGAAACCGCGTTACACCTACATGCCTAGATGTGCTTACGAGATCGGGGTGTACACGGTGGAGCGCAATGGGGACCTGGTTGTCGATGAAGTGGAAGCGGAAGAGGAGCTCATCCGGACGCTGTGCTCCGAGGGCCTTATTACGGAAGTACACAGGGAGGATCACATGGAAGAAGCAACTATTTCAGTGGAGACAACTGAGGCAACAGAGAATGCTGATACGGCAGAGCCTGGCAGTCTTACAATCAGCCTGCCAATGGCACGGCATACAGCGGATTCCCTTCGCAGGCTGGTGAACCTCCTTTACAGCCGGGGGCCGCTGCTCGCCAAAGCGACCGGCGGGCAGTTTGGCGTGAAAAAGGAACTGTTCGCAGCGCTGGATGAGGCAGGAACCGTATGCAGAACGGACGATTTCATAGAACTGGTCAAAGAGCATGGCGGTCTGATCGGACTTTCATTTACAGATGACAAGGTGAGCTTCACCGGCTTCCCGCTGACGGACGATCCGGAGAAGAACACAGCCTTCCAGCAGATTGCCTGCCTGATGAACAAGCATGCACTGGAGCAGAAGCGGATCCAGGCAAAGGCGGTCAACGGTGACAACGAGAAATACGCCTTCCGGATCTGGCTTCTGCGCCTCGGCATGAACGGTGATGAGTACAAGGCGAGCCGCAAGATCCTGATGGAGAATCTCTCCGGACACAGCGCGTTTCGGACTCAGGACGAGGAGACCAGATGGAAGGTTCGGCAGAAGGAAAAGCGGGAGGCGCTGAAAGCTGCGAAAGCTGCTGTTACGGCGGACGAAACGCCTGCGGATGCGGTGTAAATGTACCAATTTCCGGAGCCAAAATACCCCGGATAATTGTCAGATAATTATCTTCGAATTGACTTGCTATTTATCCCTTTCAGAGTGATATATGTACACACCGAAAGGGAAAACACACACGGCAGAGCCGAAAGGAGATAAAAACCATGACAGAGAAAACCGCCCGCCAGCTCGAGAACATGAAGGCCCAGACATGGGGAGTAGAGGTAGAGGGAAACAACATTACCCGCCAGAAAGCAGCCAAGGTTGCCGCAGACTTTTTCGGAACCGGCCGCTACGAATACACCGCAAGCCGCAACGGTTACATGACCTGGAGCGCCTGGGACGCACAGGGCCGGGAATGGAAATTCCAGCGGGATGTGAGCATCCAGGGACCGGACGACGAAAAATGCGAACTGGTCACTCCGATCCTGACCTACGCCGACATGGGGACCTTCCAGGAACTCCTCCGGCAGCTGCGCCATGCCGGGATGAAGAGCAGCCCCTCCAGAGGCTGCGGGGTCCACATTCACATTGGCCTGAAGGGCCTGGACGGCAGAGACCACAACGCCAAGACACTTCGCAACCTGGTGAATATCATGGCCGCACATGAGACGCAGATCGGCCGGGCGATCCGGATCGACGAAGGCCGCACCGGACACTACTGCAAGGTGGTCAATCCCGATTTCCTGGCCAGGGTCAACCGCCAGAAGCCCCAGACCATGGAGCGCCTCGCAGATTGCTGGTACGAAGGAAACCATGCGAACTACGGTCGCAGCCAGCATTACAACGACAGCCGGTACCACATGCTGAACCTCCACGCGAGCTTCACAAAAGGGACCATCGAATTCCGCCTCTTCCAGTTCTCCGACCCGCACGACGGCAAACGCGGCGGCATCCATGCAGGCGAGATGAAAGCCTACATTCAGCTTTGCCTGGCGATGAGCGAACTGGCCAAGGAGATCGCCTACGCCAGCCCCAAGCCCCAGCAGACGGAAAACGAAAAATACGCCTTCCGGTGCTGGATGCTCCGGCTCGGCTTCATCGGCGAGGAATTCGAAACCGCCCGCGAGATCCTCCTTCGCAACATGGACGGGAATGCAGCCTGGAGACAGGCCTGCTGAACAAATCCAACACAGACAAGCCTTGCCGGGGAGACCCGGCTTAAGGCAGTGAAAGGAGGCGACAGGCCATGAAGAAACAGTACAAGGTCCTGATCACGGAGACGCTGCAGAAGACCGTGCTTGTGGAAGCGGCATCCGAGCAGGAGGCACACAAGCGGGCTTCCGATGCCTGGAAGAATGCAGAATACATCCTGGACGCGGAGTCTTTCCAAGGTGTGGAGTTTCATGTAATCGGCGAGGCTGACGGCGATTCGGGTGACAAGGACTTAAGCCGCATTGAGAGTAAAGGTGGTGGCGGTGATGAATGACTTCTGGAAAGGGCTCAAGCTGGTGCGGCCGGAGGACAGCGAGGTTTACTGCGCTGCTTACGGCAGCAACCTGGACGAGGCCAGAATGAAGAAGCGCTGCCCCAGCGCTGAGGTCTTCGGCACTTCGGTCATTGGCGGATACCGACTGCTGTTCAAGCAGAGCATGACAGGTGCCTACGCGACCATCGAGCAGGACGCCAACTGCTGTGTGCCGGTGGTGATCTACCGGATTACGGCAGAAGATGAGCTGAAGCTGGATCGCTTTGAAGGTTACCCCAAGTATTACTACAAGCGGGATTTCCTGCTTCCTGTGTGGGGCCTAAACGGCAGGAAGAAAAAGCTCCGACGAAACTGCATCGCCTACATCCTGCACGAATACCGGATGCTGGGTGAGCCGAGCGAGGAATACTTCGATCTCTTAGATCGCGGGTACGAACGATGGAGCTTTGAAAAGGATGTTCTTGTGAAAGCGCTGGAGGATAGCATCGGCAGAGAAGCGGCAGACCTTTGGCTGGCAGAATTTTACGGTGAGGAGGATGAACATGAGTAAAAAGTACATTGCCTACGGGTCGAACCTGTCTGTGGAACAGATGGCGTTTCGGTGTCCGGAGGCGAAGATCATCGGCATGGCGGCCATTCAG
>DMCD01000111.1:0-1138 GCA_003445895.1 Lachnoclostridium sp.
GTTGCACCGACGGAGGTTCCCAGGAAGATAACAACGATGTACATCAGGGCGTTGCCTGCGGTCTCGGACAGCTGCTTAACGACGCCGGACTCACGGAACAGATTTCCGAGCATCAGCATGCCGACCAGCGGAGCGGTGGTCGGAAGAATCAGGCAGACCACGATGGTAACGATGATGGGGAACAGAATCTTCTCCAGCTTGGATACCGGACGAAGCTGACCCATCTTGATCTTTCTCTCGGACTCGGTCGTCAGTGCCTTCATGATCGGCGGCTGAATGATCGGAACGAGGGACATATAGGAGTATGCTGCAACGGCAATCGGTCCCATAAGACCGGTCTGTCCCAGCTTACCTGCCAGGAAGATGGAGGTCGGGCCGTCTGCGCCGCCGATGATGGAAATGGCAGCTGCAGCCTTATCGTTGAATCCCATGAAAATCGCCATGAAATATGCGCCATAGATTCCGAACTGTGCCGCAGCGCCCAGAAGGAAGCTGGCCGGGTTCGCAATCAGCGGACCGAAGTCCGTCAGAGAACCGACGCCCATGAAGATCAGGGACGGAAGAATACTCCATTCATCCAGTTTGTAGAAATAATGCAGAAGACCGCCGACTCCGCTGGGGGAATCCTCGATCGACAGCATGATGTCCGGATAAATATTCACCAGAAGCATACCGAAGGAAATCGGAAGGAGCAGCAGCGGCTCAAATCCCTTGCCGATGGCAAGATACAGGAAAATGAGCGCCACCACAATCATGATCACGTTTCCGATGGTGAGGTTCAAAAAGGCTGTCTGCTGAATAAGGTTGGACATGGTTGTTGTAAAATAATCCATTGATAACCCTCCTGTCGGGATGTGAAAATCCCGGTTTCAGCGATGCCTGATTAGTTCATGGTAGCAAGCTTTGCACCCGGTTCAACCATCTCGCCGACGGCGACGTTGACAGATGCCACGGTACCTGCCTGCGGAGCAACAATCTCGTTCTCCATCTTCATGGCCTCAAGAACCAGAATAACCTGGCCTGCGGTCACAGCGGTTCCCGGCTGTGCCTTAATGGCAAGGATCTTGCCGGGCATCGGGGACTCGATCACAACAGAACCTTCGCCGCCTGCTGCTGCAGGAGCCGGTGCAGGTGCCGG
>DMCD01000111.1:1215-6649 GCA_003445895.1 Lachnoclostridium sp.
GCCGGTGCGGGTGCCGGTGCCGGAGCAGGAGCTGCTGCCGGTGCCGGAGCTGCTGCAGAATGTCTGGCCATCGGCTGTGCGCCGCCTGCTGCCTGAACCGGTGCTGCCGGTGCGATATCTCTTGCCGGAGCTGCCGGGCGGCGTGCCGGTGCCGGTGCCGGAGCTGCTGCTGCAGCCGCTGCCTTCTTGGCAGCTGCGCCGGTCTTCTCTTCCACTGTTACATCATATTCAACTCCATTTACCGTAATGGTATAAGCTTTCATTATTTTATCCTCCGAAATTATATTAAGCTCTTCTTACTCTGCGGGAAGTTCTCCGCCTGATGGAACGAACCACGAGTTCATCTGCCGGAACGCCGCAGGCTGCGGAAATTGCAGCGGTAATAACTGCGACAAGCTCCAGGTCATCCACTTTCTCCTCATGTACCTCCGGAACAGGTGCAGGTGCGGGTACCGGAGCCGGGACCGGTGCAGACGCAGGTGCGGGTGCAGGCGCCGGTGCCGGTGCAGGTGCCGGTGCCGGTGCAGGTGCAGGTGCCGGTGCAGGTGCCGGTGCCGGAGCCGGGGCTGCCTTTACAGGTGCCGGGGCCGGAGCTGCTGCAGCGCGGGCTGCCGCTTCCTTTGCCGCCTTGTCGGCCTTCATCTTCTTCTCGAGCGCGTTAATCTTCTTGAACTGCGCAATCAGAAGGCTGATGAAAATCAGTACCAGGAATACCGTTCCCATACCCATCAGGGTATTCAGGCCGGCCTTCGCCAGCTTTTCTCCCGTCGTGTAAGCAGGAGAAATATTAATCTCAGTAGGTGTCAGCCGGGATCCGCCGTTCTCATAGACTTCCTCTGCCGTCAGCGAGAAGGTCAGATTCCGTTTTTCATACTCCGCGGTCAGGACAGCCTTATATCCGTCCTCTCCGCTTCTCTCAATCTCTCTGCTGATTATCTCCTTGAATTCTCCCAGGTCCTTCTTGCTGCTCTGCCAGGACTGGATAGCCGCTTCCGTCACGGAATCCTTCATCTTGCGGGTCTCCGCCAGATAGGCGTCAAGATCCTCGTCGCTGCTGCCGTTCAGCATCAGGAGATACTGTTCCGCACCGCCCAGCATCTGCTGTTCGATAATCTCCGGAACCGGTTCCTCCTGCACCTCTTTGGCTGCGCAGGCAGAGAGAGCAAAGAAGCAGAATGCCATGGTGACCATCAGCACGATACTCTTAATTCTCTGTCTCATTTCTTCGTCACCTCATCATCAGATCGTGCCGTGTTTTCTGGAAGGCCGATCCGCACTCTTGGAAAACAGCATCTCAAAGGCTGCAATCACTCTCTTTCTGGTCTCTTCCGCCTTGATGATATCATCAACGTAGCCTCTTCTTGCAGCGGCCTCTGCGGAACCTGCCAGCTTCTTGTATTCCTCGGTCTTTTCCTTCAGGAATTCAGCCTTCTTCTCTTCCTTCTGAAGCTCATCCGCATAGATGATCTTAACGGTTGCATCGGCTGCCATGGCGCCGACTTCTGCCTCGGGCCATGCGTAAACGATGTCTGCGCCGATCGCCTTGCTGTTCATGACGACACCGGCACTGCCGTATGCCTTCCGTGTGATGAGGGTTACTTTCGGAACATCTGCGCCGGCAAATGCAGCGGTAAGCTTCGCTGCAGCCTTGGCAATGCTCTTCTCCGCCTCCGCGCTCTTTCTGCTGAAGCCTTCCACGTCGGCCAGCACAAGCAGCGGGATATTGAAGGCATCACAGAAGGTTACGAAATCCGCTGCCTTCCGCATGCCTCTCGGGCATACAAGAGATTCCCGGTTGGCAACACATCCGACGGTCGCGCCGTTCAGACGGATAAATGCGGTGATCATGCCCTTTCCGTACTCTTTGCCCGGTTCAAGGACAAATCCGTCATCGGAGATGGCCTCAAGCATCTTCTCCATATCATCGCAGGAGGCAAGCTCCTCGGTGAGACGGTTGATGTCATCCTCGCAGTCCTCGCAGGGAGTATCTTCCTCGTTATTGGAAGGAATCGCGGAAATGAGGTCACGGATATTCTCGAAAATCTCCTCCTCGGTTCCGCAGAAATCAACATTACCTGCCTCGGTCTGGAACTCGGCTGTGGTGTTGTCAAGCTTTGCCTCATCGCTTCCTTCCAGCGCATTCGGGGAGTTCACAAACATCTTCGCGTCCTTCTCCATGAACACGAAATCAGACATTGCGGAGGCTACGGCAAGACCGCCGCCGCAGTTGCCGAATACCGCGGTAATCTGCGGAACAACGCCGGATGCCTTGGCCTGTGCCTGGTAAATGCTGCCGAATGCTCCGAGTGCGTCGGATGCTTCCTGGAGACGAAGGCCAGCAGAGTCAAGAAGACCAATCACCGGTGCTCCCATGCGCTCTGCCATGTCATACATGGCCGTAATCTTCTTTGCATGCATCTCTCCGATAGCACCGCCCAGAACTGTGCTGTCCTGGCTGTAGACATACACAAGAATCCCTTCAATGGTGCCGTAACCGGTCACGACCCCATCCCCGGGTGTCTCCTGCGCTTTCATGTTGAAATCTGTGCTTCTTGCTGTCACATAAGAGCCGATTTCAACAAAGCTGTTGTCATCAAGCAGTTTCATAATTCTGCTGCGAGATGATACTGTTGCTGAATTACTCATGTTGCTTTCCTCCATTCAAAATTTCGACAGCGGATGAACTGAAAATCAGTACGCTTAGTCTATTTTATAATGCACCGTATGAAATTGCAAGTTATAACGCAGTTCGATAACAGCCTTTTAATGTTTCTGAACATTTTGACGAAAATAACAGAAACCGCCGGAGCAGACGCATTTTCCTGTTCTGCTCCGGCGGCTCTTTTGCCTGTATATGAAAAATCCTACAGCTGTTATTCCATATTTTCAATCATATCCGGTTCCCGTTTACTGCGGAACCACAGCCACACTGCTTCCCGCTGCCGCGCCTTCGCCGGGCTGTGCCTGCTGCACCTGGCCCGCGGCCGGTACCTGCGGCACGTCTCCCTCAGTTTCAGCAGCGGATGTTTCCGCCGGCACATAGGGGGTAAGCGCACCGGATGCATCCGCCTGATACATCTGACCGTTATCCTCAACCACGGTATTGGCGGCCATCGTGCCATCCGGCATCAGATAGTACATCACGCCGCCCAGAGTAACGATTCCGGTCTTCATCCGGCCGTCGTCCTCAAAGCAGTACCACTTCCCGTCCATCTGCTTCCAGCCGGTGACCGCACAGCCCTCTTCGTCAAAGCAGTACATGCTGCCCCCGATGCTCTGCCAGCCGGAGGCCAGCGCACCGGATTCCGTAAAGTAGCGGGTTTTTCCGTCCACTTCCCGGTAGCCGACTGCCATGGCGCCGTCTGTCCCCAGATAGTACCGGGCATTTCCCTGGGTGAGCCATCCCTTCTCCATCCGTCCGGAGTCGTTCAGCCAGTACCAGGTTCCCGACGGGCAGACCCATCCGGTGGCCATGGAACCGTCGCTGGTGTGGAAATAGTAGTCATCCGTGCCCAGGTGCTTCCATCCGGTGGCCATGACGCCGTCATTGCCCAGATAATAGTACTTGCTGCCGTCTTTGATAAAGCCCGTCGCCGGCGTGCCGTCCGGTCCCGCAAAGTACCAGTGGTTTCCGTCGTTGACCCAGGTATTCTTCTGCATGACATGGTTCGCGTAGTAGTACCGCTTCCCGCCGATGGTGCGCCAGGTATTGGCCGGAATCACCTGCGTATAGTCCTTGTAGAGGAAATCAATATCCACGTCGCCGGTGATGCCCGGAATAACGCCGGTATCGGACTTCTGCCACATGGTGGCCTTCTTGTAGGTATAATCATCGGCATAGCGCGCGATCCAGATATCGTAATTGCCCAGAGTTGTCAGGTCAACCTTATTGTTAATCCAGTATTCGTTGCAGTACAGCATCGGATAATATCCGGCCGAGGAAATCTTTGTCAGGAAGGCATTGCAGAGCCTGCTGACCTCGGTCTTGGACAGCGTTCCCAGGGTGTCCGCATCCTCCGCGTCATAGATCACCGGGAAGGAGATCGGATAATCCTTAATCAGGTTCAGGACGAAATCCGCCTCCTGCTCCGCTTCCGCCACGGTCCTGGCTGTCGAATAGATATAGGCGCCGAGCCGGATGCCCTGCTTTGCCGCGCCCTCCGCAAAGGGCCGGAAGGTCGCATCCTCCGCGGTGCGGGAACGGGTTGCAAGAATCGCAAAGGAGACGCCCGCATTCTTTACCGCGCTCCAGTCCGTGACGCCGTTCCAGCGGGACAGATCCACGCCCTTGGCGATGGCCCCCAGTGCCTTTGCTTCCGCATTCCCGGTCATGAGGGGAGTCGTCACGGCACTCACGCCGCCGGGATAGGACACCTGGCTGCGGTTCACCACATAGGCCTTCTCCGGCGTCTCCCCGCCGGATACACTCTGCTGCGCGCCGGAACCTGTCTGCTGGGAAGTGCCGGCAGAACCGCTGCCGCTTCCCCCCGATACTACCACCACGCCGCTGCCTGCCGCTGTCCCCGCAGAAGAGCCTCCCGGCCCCTGGGGCCCTGCCGCAGTACCCGTCTGTCCGGAGGGCCCGGCATAGGCCGGAACCGGAGAAAGGGCCACTGCCGCGGCCGCAAGAAGCGCCGCAAACTGCTTGGATTTCTTTATGTTCCTCATATATCAACCTCCGTAAAATCTGAAAAAAGACTGCCGCAGCCTGTGCGACAGTCCTATTATCTCAGATTTCAGTTCTGAGTGTCTGTGTTTTTGCTTACTTTTTTCTTAGACTTTCCCCGCCGAAAATAACGCACCGGTGAAAAAAAGTAATAATAAATAAGAAATATCAGGGACGTTGCGCCCCAGGAGATGGGATAGCTGGTGAGAATCGTATAGATTCCCGGCTTTGCCGGCACCATCACGAAAACCCAGCATACCCTGAGAAGGCAGACGCCCAGAGCCGTGATCAGCATCGCCGCCAGACTGTCTCCGATGCCCCGCAGAGCGCCGGAATAGGCCTCCACCCCGATATAGGTAATGTAGAAGGGCGCGATAAAATGCAGGATATCCATGCCGATGGCAAGCACCTGCTCATCCGTTGTGAAGAGCCGGAACACCACGCCGCCCGCCGTAAGGAGAAACAGGCTTATCACCACCGAGATTCCCGCCGCGATCGCCAGGCATTCATGGACGCCCCGGTGCAGCCGGTCAATCTTTCCTGCGCCGTAGTTCTGTCCCACAAAGGTGGTGATGGCGATTCCCAGCGCATTCATGATCATCCAGAAAACCGTATCGATCCGGAAATAGGCAGCCCAGGCAGCCACCGTGTCAGTGCCCAGCATATTCACCTTGCTCTGGATGTAGATATTGGAGACGGAGTACATGACCGACTGCATCCCCATCGGCAGACCGATGGCAATAACCCGCACCACCATCGGCAGGTGCA
>DMCD01000053.1 GCA_003445895.1 Lachnoclostridium sp.
TCCGAGAAATCCTGATGTCCCGGAGTATCCAGAATATTGATGCAGTATCCGTCATAATTGAACTGAAGCACCGAGGAAGTGACGGAAATTCCTCTCTTCTTCTCGATCTCCATCCAGTCGGAAACGGCGTGCTTGGTCGCCTTCCTGCCCTTGACGGTACCGGCCAGATTGATGGCGCCGCCATAGAGAAGAAACTTCTCGGTCAGGGTCGTCTTACCGGCATCGGGGTGGGAAATAATGGCGAAGGTACGCCTCTTTTGAATCTCATCATGCAAAATGCTCAAGAAAACCTCCTTTAATTGCCCGGCGCCGGCCATCCCGGCCGGTTTTTCTTCTCTTAGAGAGGGTGCAGGACAATACAGATATTTTATTCCAGCCACTGTCGCAAGTCAACTGAATCTTGCCTTTAAACACAGGATCTTGTATACTCTGAACATACGAAACACAACAGGAAGGAGTACGGCCCATGATTCTGGCAGTTGATATCGCGAACACCACCATTTCCATCGGATGCATCGACGCGAAACAGACCTATTTCTGGGAGCGCATCACCACGGTGATCGGCAAACCGAACCTGGAATACGCCATCTCTCTGAAAACCATTCTGGATATTTACGGGATTTCCCCGGATTCCATCGAAGGCGCGATCATCTCTTCAGTCGTACCTCCCTTGAACCGCACTCTGTCGGAGGCCATCCGCAAAATCACCGGCATCCGTCCCCGCTTCGTCGGCTCCGGAATCAAGACCGGTCTCAATATCCGCATGGACAACCCCAAAAGCGTGGGCAGCGACATGATCGTGAATGCGGTGGGCGCTCTCCGGGAGCACGAACCGCCTCTGGTCATCGTGGACACCGGAACGGCCACCACCATCTCGGTGATTGACAAGGGCTGCAACTACATCGGCGGCTGCATCCTTCCGGGCCTTCGTCTTTCCCTGGACGCCCTCTGCTCCGGCACGGCCCAGCTTCCGAAGATAAGCCTCGATCCGCCGAAACACGTCATCGGAAAGAATACCGAGGACAGCATGCGCAGCGGCGTTATCTGCGGCCATGCCGACATGATAAACGGCCTGCTTACACGGATAGAGCAGGAACTCGGATGCAAACCGTCCATCATTGCCACCGGCGGCATCTTCAAGCTCCTGCTCCCTTATATGAATCATCCTGTTATCTATGACGGTACCCTTCTTCTGAAGGGTCTCCTCGAACTCTACAAGAAAAACCAGTCCTGATTACTGCACGCTGAGTTCTTCCAGAATCCGGTCAATCTTGTTCAGATCCAGTCCGAGTCCGAAGCCGAAGGGATTTACCACAATCCCGTCGGCTTTTTTTGCAAGTTTCCGCAGATCCTTGAAGCTCATTCTTCCGGCCTCGTAGATGTGCTTTCTGTCAAACTTGAAAAACTCCGTCGGATCGCTGAAGACGGCAAAATACTTCCCGCCGGCCTTGTTGGTCACCATCGGGTTCTTCCCGGTTTCCGGATTCATGGGAATCAGGTACATGGCCTCGGCCAGCTCCCGGCTGAACTCCTTCTGATCCTGCGGGGTCACGCGGTTTTTGGAGATTCCCTGATAGAACCGGTTGGCGGCGCGCACCAGTCCCGGATTCAGGGTGCTTCCGGTCTCCTCATCCGGTCTGGTAATCAGATTGAAGAGCGACATGGTGAAGGCGCTGTCCTGTCCGTGGTCGATGGTGATGGCCTCTATGCCGCTGCGGTACAGATCATTGAAGAATCCCAGCCTCTGCTTCGGTGCAATCTCCATCTCCCGCACTTCCAGTCCGAGATCCCGGATATTCCGCACATTGTCCTCGGCAAAGGAATGGTCGGTGAAAATCCACGCCGTGGGAACGCCGTCCTCCTCATCCATGTAGAAGTTATTGGTTACCCTGACAATGATGGTATACATCTCTTCTTCCGTCCGCACCAGGTCAAAGATCCGGTTTGCGTTTTCGCGGTCTGTCTCTTCACCGCATGCCATGAGCAGCTTGCGAAGTTCTTTCATATCTTCCTCCTGACTTGAAAAGGACCATACCGCCGGCAGCAGCATGGTCCTGAAAAATTGGCGTATTCGGTATTATCTCTTATTCTTGAGGAAACTCGGGATACTGATCTGCGTCTGGGTCTGGGTCGGAGTAAAGGGCTGTGCGGGAGCCTGCGGAAGAGGCTTCACCGTCTCCTTCTTCTCCGGAGCAGGTGTACTCGGCACATAAGCAGATTCCGGCTTGTAGGTCTGAACAGCCTTCGGTGCCGGGCTCTGCGGTCTTGCCTGGGATGCAGATGCATTCTGGGCAAATGTGCCCGCCGGTCTTGCGCCGATGCCAGTGCTGTGCTCGTCAAGGCCCGTTGCGATAACGGTGATGGTGCACTCATCCTGGGCATTCTCATCATACATCGCACCGAAGATGATGTTGGCATCATCGCCGGAAAGCTCCTGAACATAGGTAGCGGCCTCGTTGGCCTCGATCAGGCTGATATCGCCGGAAATATTGATAATAACATGGCTTGCACCGTCGATGGTGGTCTCCAGCAGCGGGCTGGATACGGCCTGCTTGACGGCCTCGACAGCCTTGTCGTCGCCCTTGGCATGTCCGATACCGATATGAGCGATGCCCTTGTCGATCATGACAGTCTGAACGTCCGCAAAGTCAAGGTTGATGAGACCCGGAACATTGATCAGATCGGTGATTCCCTGCACGGCCTGCTGAAGGACCTCATCGGCCTTGCGCAGTGCATCCGGCATGGTGGTTCTGCGATCCACGATCTCCAGCAGCTTGTCGTTGGGGATGACAATCAGGGTATCTACGCTGGCTTTCAGCTTCTCAATGCCGTTCAGGGCATTGTTCATACGCTGTTTTGCCTCAAAACGGAAAGGCTTTGTCACAACGCCGACCGTGAGAATGCCCATATCCTTGGCAATTCTGGCGATGACGGGAGCTGCGCCGGTTCCTGTACCGCCGCCCATACCGCAGGTTACGAATACCATGTCCGCTCCCTTGAGAGCAGTCTGGATATCATCCTGGTTCTCCTCCGCTGCCTTCTCTCCAACCTCAGGCTGTGCGCCTGCGCCGAGTCCCTTGGTCAGCTTCTCGCCGATCTGCATCTGTGTGGACGCCTTGCACATGGACAGGGCCTGCTTATCGGTATTCACGCCGATAAATTCCACACCGGCAATATTCTCATCGATCATTCTGTTAACCGCGTTGTTTCCGGCTCCGCCAACGCCGACAACAATGATTCTTGCCGAGTTCTCTGACTCGCTCATCTTCACCTCTAACAAAATGCTTCCTCCTCTTTACGAACAACTATCTTCCTCAGCTATGCCTGCCGCAGCGCGGCAACGAGCTCTTCTATGCTCCCGATGCTGTCAAACACAAAGTCACCTTGCCCGAAGAAGGGCAGGGTCACTAACTAATATATTTCATTACCTCAAAAAAATCAATACTAATTCTGCTCAAATCTGTACATCGGATTATTATTTGAACCGTCATAGCTGTCAAGATAGAGGGTTCCCGCCAGGTCCGGATAGTCCGCCAGGATGTCCTTCAGCTCCATCAGCTTGCCGCTCATGTTGTCGCTGGAGCCTAACCTCACGATGAGACTGCCGATATAAAGGGTCGCCTCCTTGCTCTCGTTGAAGCTGATCCTGTCGGTTTTAATATTGCTGGTTTCCAGCACCTGCGTCAGCGTCAGAATCTCCCCGAAGACCTCCGGGTCATCCACGGGCAGGGCCTGATTCAGGACGATGTGTCCGAAGCTCATGCCGGTCACCAGCGGTACATCCTCAATGACTTCCTGGGTGCTCTCCACCACCATTCCGTCCTTGTCGAAGTACATGTTGCTTCCCATGTAGCTCACGTAGCCCACCAGGCTCTTCTCATATACAATCAGCTCTACCCGGACCGGATCGCGGAAGGCTATCCGGTAATCCTCCACGAAGGGGATCACCTTGTGGGGCCGCAGCCGGAACTGCAGCCAGGTCAGCAGCGCGCTTTTTCCCGGAACATCGCCGAGTATCCGCTCTTCCAGCTCTTCCGGCTGGTAATGCCGGTTTCCGCTGACCGTCACCTCATGGATCGGCACGGCGGCGATGAGCAGGAGAAACAGCAGAATTCCGGCTGCGATGGCAGCGGGAAGAAATGTTTTCCGGTGCTGGAAAACATAATGCCCTACCTTCTCCGGAGCCGCCTGCTCCGTCCGGAACGCGGGAGTTCTCTCTTCGTTATACATTCTTCTCTTCCTGTCTTATCTGGTTCGATACGCTCAGGGCGATTCCCATCTCCACCATCAGCAGCATGACAGAGGTTCCGCCGTAGCTGATAAAGGGAAGCGTAACACCGGTGTTGGGAATGACGTTGGTAACCACGGCGATATTCAGGATGACCTGAATCGCGATGTGGGCCATAATGCCGACCACCAGCATGGAACCGAAGAGGTCGGGGGCATTTTCCGCAATTACCACAAACCGGTAAATCATGAACATGAACATCATGATCAGGCAGACCGCGCCGAAGAGGCCCAGCTCCTCGCAGATGATGGAGAATATCATATCATTCTGCGCCTCGGGCACGAAGCCCAGCTTCTGCAGGCTCTGTCCCAGGCCCTTTCCGAAGAAGCCGCCGGAACCGATGGCGTAAAGGCCCTGCAGCACCTGATAGCCGCCGGACCGGGAATACTTGACCGGATTTCTCCACACATTGATGCGGGCCAGCTGGTAATCCTGCAGAATCCTCAGCTTTACCAGCACATCCCCGATATAGGGGGCAAGAATCAGCACGCCTATCAGGAATCCCATCAGGGCAAAGAAGGGCCACCTTTTCTTGACCGATACAAAGAGCATGACATAGACAATGCCGCAGATAATAATTCCCGAACTCAGGTTGTTGAGGGTAACGCCGAACGCCAGCGGAGCGCTGAGCAGAATGATCAGCCGGACATTCCTGAGCTCATTGACCTTTACGCCCAGTCTCGCCACAATCACCGCGATCAGGAGAATCAGGGCGATCTTGATAAACTCCGTGGGCTGGAACTGTACCGGTCCCAGCTTCAGCCATCTCTTTTTTCCGTGGGATGCCACGCCCAGGGGAGTCAGTGCCGTCAGCCCCAGGAGAATAAAGGAAACCAGGTAGGCCGGTATGGCATATTTTGCAAAGCGGTGATAATCCAGCTTCGAGACGATCAGCATGGCAAAAAAGCTCACCAGTTCAAACAGCGCCTGCCTCTCCACAAAATAGGAGGATTTGCCGTAGTCCAGCTGGGCCTTGTAGGAGCTTGCGCTGTAGATCATGACAAGCCCGAACACACAGAGAAAGATAATGCTGACGAGAAGCTCCAGGTCGTAAAACTGATGCCTGCCCGCTTTTTTCGCTTTGACTTTTCCAGCCATAAATCCTTACCTCAGATTTCTGACATACTCCTTGAACTTCTCTCCGCGCACCTCGAAATTCGGGAACTGTCCCCAGCTTGCGCAGGCCGGCGACAGAAGCACATAATCGCCTTCCTCGGCATAGGAAGCGCAGACGCGGACCGCCTCTTCCAGATTTTCCGCAAACATGATGTTGTTAAATCCGTGCCGTCTCGCGCATTCCGCGATCTTCTCGCGGGTCTGGCCGATCAGCACCAGATAGCGGACCTTGCCGTCAAAGGCCTCAATCCACTCGTCATATTCGCTGTGCTTGTCATAACCGCCGCCGATCAGAAGGGTCTTTGCCGGCATGGCGCGGATCGCCTGAATGGCCGCATCCGGATTGGTTCCCTTGGAATCGTTGTAATACTTTACGCCGCGGATCTCCTCGACAAATTCAATGCGGTGCTCCACCGCCTTGAAGTTCTTTACCGCCTCGCGGATCTTCTCCAGCGGCACGCCGGAGGCCTGGGCCATGGCAACCGCGCACATCACGTTCTCATAATTGTGGCGGCCGAGGAGCTGCATGTCGTGAATGCCGAGAATATCGGTGGTCTTGCCGTTCTCCCGGTATACGATGCGGTCCCCGTCCAGGCAGTAGCCGTTCTCCAGAGACTCTCTGCTGGAAAACCATACCACATGAAGGTCCAGGGTCTGTCCGAAGGCCCGGAGTGCCGGGTCGTCATAGTTGAGCACGCAGGTATCTTCCTTTGTCTGGTTCTTTGTGATGCTCTCCTTTACCTGGGTATAGCATTCCATGGTGCCGTGACGGTCCAGATGGTCCGGCGTAATGTTGGTGATGCAGCTGACATTCGGATGGAAATCCAGAACCGTCTCCAGCATGAAACTGGAAATCTCCGCCACGGTCATGGACTCCGGTGTGGTCTCAAGGGCGTGGGCCGTATAGGGATCGCCGATATTGCCCACCACGAATACGCTCTTGTACCAGGTCTTCATGATCTCGCCGGTCAGCGCCGTCGTGGTTGTCTTTCCGTTGGTGCCGGTGATGGCGCAGAGTCTGCCCTGCGCATAGTGATAAGCCAGCTGAATTTCTCCCCAGATCGGAATCTGACAGTCCTCAATCAGCTTTACGAAGGGAACGGTCAGCGGGATGCCGGGGCTTACCACCGCCAGCTCCACGCCCAGCAGATCCATCCGGGTCAGCTCGCCGAGAAGAATCTCCACCTTGTCATCTTCCGCGAAGGACGCTCTCAGCTTTTCGTTATCCAGTTTATCGTTGCCGTCATAGAGAATGACCTCTTTATCCTTCTTCAGAAGAAGCTTTGCCGCGGCAAAGCCGCTCTTTCCCGCGCCGGCTACCAGTACTTTCTTACCCATGTTTTTCTTTTCCTCCCTACAGTGCAAGATATCCGATAAGGCAGAGAAGCGCGGTGGCAACGGTAAATCTTGTCACAACCTGCGTCTCTGACCATCCTCCAAGTTCAAAATGATGATGAATCGGTGCCATGCGGAAAAACCGCTTTCCGTGGGTCCGCTTGAAATAGCCGACCTGGATGATGACGGAAACCACTTCGATGAAGTAGATGAACCCCACAATAACAATAAACAGCGGCGTCTGGGTCATATAGGCCGAACCCGCCACAAACCCGCCGATGGCGAGCGACCCGGTATCTCCCATGAAAACTTTGGCCGGGTAGGAATTAAACAGGAGAAATCCCATCAGGCTTCCTGCCACGGCGCCGCAGATGGGGGAAATGCCCGCGTTCTGCGAAAGGGATACCGCACCGAAAAACATCGCTACGGGAAGGGTCACGCTGGAGAGAAGTCCGTCCAGACCGTCCGTAAAGTTCGTCCCGTTGTCCGTTCCCAGTACGATGAAAAACAGGGCCGGAACGCCTGCCCATACCGGCAGGGTAACGGACCGGTGAATGAAGGGAATGATCATGGTCATTCCCGCCTCGGAGCGGAACACCATATATGCGGCAAAGAGGCCGGTGATCGCAATCTGCAGAAAGAGCTTCTGCTTCGGATTAAGCCCCTCCGACTGCTTCTTCACGATCTTTAAGTAGTCATCCGCGAAACCGGTCAGTCCGAAGCCGGCGGTGAGTCCCAGAACGGGAAGCACCCCGGGGTATCTTCCGGCGAACAGGATCGTGGATATGACAATGCCCGCCACAATCATAATGCCGCCCATGGTGGGTGTTCCCTGCTTTTTCAGATGGGACTGGGGCCCGTCATCCCGGACCTGCTGTCCGAACTTCAGCCGGTGCAGAAAGGGAATTGCATAGGGACAGAGCCCGGCGGTCACCGCGAATGCGGCAAACAGAGCAAAAATAGTATCACGTAACGCCATAACGATGTCTCCTCAAATTGATCCGACCCGTAAGGTCGGATCAAGTATAAAGCTTTTTTTCATAATAATCAATGATTCTGACGGAATCGCCCGGGTCCGGCCCCCAGGAAGAACAGCAGGGCCGCTGCGGCCGCAAAGCCGATTCCCCTCTCCCCGCGGTAAAGAAGAAGTCCCGGGGGAAGCATCTCGGAGAGCTTAGACATCACCGGCAGCGTATCCCTAAGATCCAGGAAGCACCCGCCGAGAATGCAGAGGGCAAGCGCCAGGAAGGAGGTCAGCGCGTCCGTTCCTCCCTCCCCGCCCGTATTCCGGACAAAGAACAGGGCAAGCAGCGCCGTCACCGCCAGGTATCCGGCACCGGACAAAAGAACCTGCACGGTCGGAAGCTGTCCTCTAAGAATCCAGGGCAGACCGTACCCGGCCGCCGCCGTCCCTCCCGTCATAATCAGAGCAAAGAAATCCGTCCCGTAGGAAAGAAGGGTTCCGCCTCTTGCGGACAGAAGCCGTCGTTCCGCGCTCCGGTTATCCCTTCTGCCGCACCAGACGGAGGAAGAAAGCACCGCAAACAGAATGGTCAGCGCCGCGAAGGCTTCGGGACGCGGTACAAAGGGGTCGGCCGCTGCCGCACCCTCCGACCACCGGATCTCATAAAAGGCGCCTTCTTTTCGCTTCTTCTCTTCTTCCGACTCCATCCGCGCCTCCAGGCTTTTCGTCTCTTCGGAAGAAAGGGTATGTCCCAGCAGGCCTTCCGCCCAGTCCTTTATGCCGTTCCGGGTCCGGAGCACCATGGTCTGTCCGGAGACAATCTCCCGCATACCCTGTGCTGAGAAGGAAGCCGCCGCGCTCTCATAGGCCAGCACGTGGAGGCTGTCCTCGGAGGATACCGCATCTCCCGTACCCTTCACGTAATCGGAGAAGCCCCGCCGGATGGTAAGACTTCCCTCTACGGTTCCGTCCAGAAGCCGGAGTGCGGCCTCCTCGGCCGTCTCCGGGAGAACCTCGATATTTCCCATATCCCGCAGCAGTTCGATAAACTGCTTAGACTCTGTACTCTCCTCCTCTTCGGTCACGGCAATGCGGATGGTCTCGCCGGCACCGGAAAAAGCGCCGAAGACGCAGGCACCCGCCCCGAGGGAAACAGCCAGCAGACAGATGATCCCAAAAAGGCCGCCGGTCATCTTCCGGAACTTCATGGCAGACATTCCGAAATACCGGGAGGCCATCATGGTCTCCCTGCCGGCACCGGATGCCCTGCCACTGCTCCTTCCGCCTGCTCTGCGGGAGGTGCTCTCCCGCTCCGCAAAAAGACGCACCGGAAGGCTTAAAAGGAAAAACACAAGGCTCACGGCGAGAAATGGCGCCATCACCCGGAGAATGCCGGATGCCGCGATCCCTCTGCCGAGTCCGGAAAATACATACATAGCACATCCGGTGGGAAACAGCCGGATGGCATCGTGAAGAAAACGGGGAAGGGAGGATGCCGGAATCAGGGTTCCGCCCAGCATCAGTCCCAGCAGGAGATACCAGCTGGCGTAGCGCGCCGCAGCTGCCCCGTCCCCCGAAACATTCAGAAATCCCAGCATCATGCCGGAGACACCTGCCGTAAAGAGAACACAGAACAGGATATATCCGGCGGCCGCCCCGGAAAGAACGGCACCGCCTGCGCAGAGAATCAGCCACATGGCAAGATAGGCCGGCGCAAGGATGACTGCAAGAAGAAGACTCCTCGAAAGGAGGAAGGCGCTCCCTCCCCCGCCGACGGCCTGAAACCGGCTGCGGATTCCCCGCCGTTTTTCCTCCGGAATGGTGCGGAACACCGCCGAGGCCTCAAATACCGCAAGAAAGGCAAATGCCGCTGCCGCCACCCGGCGGATCAGCGCCCCCGCAATATCCGTCTGCGAGGTATTTCTGGCAAATGCGCCGTTTCGCCGAAGGGTATTTTCTAAGAGTCTTGCGGAACCGTCGGAGTGCATCTGATTAAGCACGGCCTCATCCGGCTCCGGATAGCAGAAACCGTAGACGGCAGCCTCCGCCGCCTGTCCCTCCCGCATGATATCCATGACAGAGGTGAATATCATCCGGAACACGGCAGCCTCCGGTCTTCTCGTGCTGTTCAGGGTAACCCGCACCGGCTGCTGGATGCCTGTATAGGCGTCATAAAAGAAATCGGCGGGTATGGTAAATACGGCCGCCGCCCCCTGCTCCAGCGCCTCTTCGTCAGCATCATCCTCCGAAAGCACAATCACATCCCCGAAGAATTCCACCCGGCGCATCTGTTCTATGAGGGACTTTGACATAATCGTCTGATCCTCGTCCCGGACACCGATCACAAACGGCCGGATGTACTGGGCACTGGACAGATCGCTCATCCCGATGCGCATCAGCATCAGAAGCACAAATGGCAGGACCAGCGTCAGCAGTCCTGCATTTTTCAGAAATAACTTCCAGTCCTTGTAGATTGCAGCCCGAATCCCCGACATCAGACCATCCCCCTGATCTGTCCCGCAGACAGCAGCAGTATGCGGTCGCTTATCCTCTCCAGTTCTCCCGGCTGATGGCTGATGATCACGACGGAATTGCCCATATCCGCGATATGGCGCGCCGTGTCCAGGATGATGTCCACCGAGGCCGCATCGGCGCCCACCGTCGGCTCATCCAGAAGCAGCAGCTTCGGCGTCAGCATGAGAGCCGATGCCATGTGAAGCCTGCGCTTCATGCCGCCGGAGTAGCTCCGGACCGGATCGCCGGCCTTGTCCTCCAGCGCAAACCGCGACATAAGCCACCTGCTCCGGACGGGAATCATCTTTCCGGCCAGACCCGCGGCCAGTCCCCAGAACCGGAGGTTTTCCAGTCCTGTCATATCCTCATAAAGAGAGAGCTCCTGGGGCACATAGCCTATGTGCCCCGGGACGCCCTCTCCATACATGCATTCGCCCTCATCCGGTGCAAAGCTTCCGGAAAGCATTCCCATGAGGGTGCTTTTTCCCGCGCCGTTCTCCCCGCGCAGTCCCAGCACCTCTCCGGGAGAAACGCTGAGGGATATGGGACCGAGAACGATCCCTTCTCCCCCGCGCTTTCTGTATCTCTTCACACAGTCTCTGAGGACTGCGGTATACGCGGCCATCAGAAGCCGATTGCCTGCGTCAGATTCGGCAGGACGTTCTGCTCCAGGGACTGACCCAGCTTCATGAACAGGTCCTCCAGCTGATTTACATCCCAGTCGGTGATATCCTGCGTCTTTGCGGAAGACGGAGGAAGCTCAGCCGTCGTCGTCTCGGTCGCATTCAGGGTGATGGTGCCGCTGCTCACATATCCCTCGGACAGGGACGACAGGTTATTCATGCTGATAATATGATCGGCGCCGCCGTTCTCGGATTCGGCCACCTCAAAGTGAATGCCGGTTCCCTGCAGCGCATCCATCTCGATATCATAGGTGCCGTAGGGCGTGCCGAACACCGACTTCTTCGCCTCATCGATCGCAAAGGTTGTTTTCACATTGCCTTCGGAGCTCGTTGTGGTGCTCTCTCCGGTATATACCGAACCGTCCTTGGTGTAGCTCGTGCGGACGTCAATATCACTGCTCATCTCGGACCATACGGCCACGGAATAATCCTTTTCCTTGTCGCCGTCCATTTCAATGATCAGTCCTGCGCCGTCTTTGGTGGCAATTTTAATCATCTTTGCCTTCTTGTCGGCAACGTAAAGAGTCCAGGTAAACTCATTCTCAACCAGCTCTTTTCCCGAATCCGCCGCATTGTCGCGAATCTGCTGCGCGGCATTTTTCAGCTGCTCGTCCAGATAGGTCTCAAAGCTGAAGGAGTCTTCTCCGGATGCGCGGGCGAACATATCCACAACCTCCGGGTCCGCCACCTTAAAGACCGCTTCTCTGAGCTTCTCATCCTCATCGATGTGGTCCGCCAGCTTCTCCAGCATCTCCTGGATATCTTCCTCCGCCGGCTGCCAGGTGTAGACATTGCCGGTGTAATCGGCTTCCAGTTTTTCCAGAGTGAAGTCTTCCTTCTTCTCCAGGGTCACATTGTCATCATTGACTGCGGAGCAGACAATGGCGGTATAATCCGTCAGAATGTCTGTCCATTCTTTTCCGGTAAACTCCGGGAGCTTCACCTTGCTCAGATCCACATCGATTCCGTTTTTCTGCATCATCTTCGACAGATCTGCGGTGTAATAGGTATCATCGAGAGCCGGGATATAAAAGCCGGCTGTTCCGGCGTTATAGGTAATGACGCCGTCCAGCACCGGGCTTCCCATCAGGTTCAGGTCCGCATTCAGGACAATCTCACTGCCGGAGGCATCGACTTTGAGTCCCACGGAGGAATCCTTGGTCATACCGGTGACCATGCTTCCCACAAGTCCGTTGTCGGAGGAAACATCTGCCGACAGGGTCATATCCGAGGTGAACTTTCCGCTGCCGAGCCGGTCCAGGTTCTCTTCCATCTGCTTCATGGACTGATCCACCAGGGCTTCCTTCTGATAGAGAAGGAATTCCTGGGCCGGGGATGCGCCAAGGCCTTTAAATGCCAGGAATGCGCCTCCGCCGACGGCACACACGCCCAGAGCAGCCGCGGCACCGATGAGAAGGCCCTTTCCCTTCTTCTTCGGCGGCTCCTGCATCTGGCCGTAGTCATAATTGTTCACCGGCGTTCCGTATACCGGCGCCTGCGGCGGTACATTCTGGCCGTACTGCTGCTGCGGCTGCGGCGGCACATTCTGGCTGTACTGCGGCTGCGGCGGCTGCGGTGCCGGTGCCGGCTGCATCAGCTTCTCACCGCAACCGGTACAGAACTTTGCGTTGTCATCAACCTGTGATCCGCAATTCGGGCAAAATCTCATAATTCTTCCTCCCATCTTCTTCCGTATGCGCTAGGACGGCATATCCGGAAGTATAATCTCGATCATGGTTCCCGTCATTGTGACCCGGTACTGCAGCGTACCGCCCCGGAAGTCATACCAGGGCCTTGCCACATACATCATCTGGCGGTGCAGCACATTGGTCACCTGCTGCATCATTGTCCGGATGCTCTCCCGGCTTCCGCCGTTGTTAAGCCCCGGAATAAATACGCGCACGATGCGCTGTGATCCGGACAGGGCCTGGGATACCGCGGAGAGAGTCTGCTGAAATATCTCCTCTCCGTTCATCACACCCTGTATGCCTGATGCGGAAAGCGTCAGGGCCGGCGGCTCCGGCTGGACATAAGCTCCGCCGCTCATCCGGTAAAGCTCTACGGACATGGGGCCATACCGGTATCCTTCGGCAGCAGAAACCATGGGCACTCCGCTGTCTTCCCGCACCCAGTGATGGTATCCCATCGCCTCAATCAGGTCATCTTCCAGGTTTACAAAGTAGTTTCGAATCTC
>DMCD01000118.1:0-796 GCA_003445895.1 Lachnoclostridium sp.
GTGATGATGCGGAGGCATCATACTATGACGGCAGGGCGGCGCAGGATGTGAACCTTATCCGGGATTATCTTCTGCGCCTGGCAAGGCCCCGGGGTGGAATGCTGAAGTCGCCGAGAAATCCGGTGATTCCGAAGTCTCCGAGGAATCCGGTCATTCCGAAAGCACCGCAGAATCCGGTTACTCCGCGGAGCGACGGTTCAGGTGAACCGGGAGAGGATTCTGCCGGTGAATCCGGCACTGCCGTATCCGGGCCGGAGCTGCGGGAAGTGGAGTCTCTTTCGATTATCCCCGTGGATAATGGAGACGGTACCTGGAAGGCTGTGGCGCAGGGAGAGCTCTCGAGGGAGGTCCGGGAGAGTTCTACCGGCTACCGGGAACGGGTGACGGTGCAGCTGCTCTGTACGGATAAGGACGGCAATCCGCTGAAGGACTATATGTCGCCGGTTATTCCGGTGGCGGCAGGGGAGAAGCGCTTTTTTGCGGAGCTGGAGGGACTTCCGGCGGATGCGGAGGTGACTTTTGTCTGCACGGTGCACATTATTGACAATGAAGTCTACGTCTATTACCCCGAAGGCGCCGGGAAGGAAGGCTGGCAGATTCAGATCGGCGCCGGCGGCGGGAATTTTTACCGGGAGCTCTATGAACGGACGGAGTCGATCCCTGTGCGGAAGGAGTGGAGAGAAGCTCCTGATGCAGACGGAGAAGGAGGCCCGGAGACTGCCGGCGCGGAAGGTGATACGGAAGGTGGTGCGGTGCATCCGGCGGTAACCGTCCGGCTTCTGCAGGACGGGAAGCC
>DMCD01000118.1:917-4982 GCA_003445895.1 Lachnoclostridium sp.
AACACGGACGGCGATTCCGGCGGAAGCGGTATGAAGCTCGTGCTGTCAGAGAAAAATGGGTGGACGGGGACATTTGCCCACGTGCCCAGGGAACGGTGGTCTTACACTTCCTATGAGGCGTCGGAGCGGACGGAAAGCCTGGTGCGGCTCTCGGACCACAGCTACACGGTGGAGGAGGATGTGCCGGAAGGCTTTACGGCGGAGGTTTTCGCAGAGAAGGTGGAATATCCGGAGTATACGGACTGCGCGGGACTTCCGGCACCGGGAGAGAAGGTTGTCGTCTCGGCCGGAGGAGTGCCGCTGTGCATCGGCGATGAGCCGATTGTGTTCCGGGTAAAGGCGGACAGCGATGCCGGTTCTGCAGGAAGTTCGGGAGATTCGGTGGTGCTTGTGCTGGAGTCCTGGGGTGCGGAATATCTCGCCGGGCGGGATGCGGATGGACGCATTGTCCTGGAGATTCCGGGGGAAGGCCTGTGGCTGTCCTTTGCCGATGCGGACGGGAACGGCAGGATTGATTTTGAGAATATGGACGAGCTGCTGCCGGCGGATTCGGCCGGGGAAGCGGGGAGTGTGACATTCCGAAGAAAGGAACTGTCGAAGCCTGCCGGGGAAGGATTCCTGATAGTGAACCGGCCGAAGGTGCCGGAGGAGCCGGAACCTGAGCCGGAACCGGAGCCCGCCTCGCCGTCGGTTCTGCCTGATCCGGGGCCCGGGCCGTCACCGGATCCGGATCCGGGAACACCGCCTGTGCCGGAACTGAAGCCGGACCCGGCACCTGCGCCGCCGGCGGAGGTTTTGCCTGAGCCGGTCCGCGAGGTACCTTCGGGCGGACATTCTTCCGGCGGAACCGGCGGATCTTCCGGGCCAAAAGGCGCAGGAAGAGTTATCGTGCAGAAATCTTCACCGGAGGAACAGAAGCTTCCGGCAGAACGGCCGCCCTACGGGGTTCTGGGGGCAAGAAAGGTTCCGCAGGTGAAGGAAAACAGCGTGCTGGCCGGCCGCCGGAGGGCTGAGACGGGAGACAGGAACAGGATGTTCTTCTGGGAAAGCCTGTGCGCGCTGGGACTGATTGACCTCATCATCTTTCTGCTGCTTCGGGTGCTTGCAAAGCCGGCAAAGAAGAGTCTGCCGGGCGGAGGGAAGAATTCGCCGGAGAGCAGGTTAAGTCTGCGGGAGCGCAGGGAGAAGAAAGAATAAGCGGACGCTTGCCGCCGCAGCCCGGGATTTCGTATAATGAAGAAAAACAAGGATGCGGGGGCAAAGGGTGAAGATCATGGTCAGTGCCTGCCTGGCAGGCGAAAACTGCAAATATAACGGAGGGAATAACCGGAATGAGAAGGTGCTTCGGTTGATGGAGGAGCACGAGGTTATCACGGTGTGTCCGGAGGTGATGGGAGGTCTTCCCACACCCCGGATTCCCTCGGAGGTTAAGGAGGGCGTGGTGATGTCCCGGGACGGGCGGAATGTGGACCGGGAATTCCGGGAAGGCGCAAGGCAGTGCCTGGAGATTGCCCTCCGGGAGAAGCCGGACCTGGTGGTGTTCCAGTCCCGGAGTCCCAGCTGCGGGCCGAAGGAGCGGTATGACGGGACATTTTCCGGAAAACTTGTGGAGAAGCCCGGCGTGACCGCAGAGCTTCTGATGGCCCACGGCTTCCGGGTGGCGGACGTGGAGGACCTGTGAGGGCTGTCAGGACACTTTTCGGGGAGAGTTTGGGCATTGTCCTTCGGGACGGACAGTTAATATGGCATGTTTTACACAGACGTATTGCGGACTGCTTTTTGGGCAGGCGCAGAAAGGAGTGCAGAACATGCCATTTATTGTGGAATCGAATCGGAATGTGAGGGAGATTTCGGTGGTGCGCCGGGAGGGAGAATTCTCTGTGGTGCGCTTTACAGACAGGGGAGGATGGGAGACGCGGACAAACTGTATCCGGATCAGGACGAACCGGATCTTAAGCTCTCTCGCAGAGGCGGAGGCGAAGGTGCCGGTCCGGAAGGATGCGCCGCAGAGTCATGCCCAGGCTGCGCCCATGAAGACGCACTTTGACTACGAGGATGAGTATCTGCGGCGCGAGATGCAGAAGGGAAGCGGTGTTTACCGGTTCTGATGGTATTTACTCGATGGATCTGCCGAATTCGTAGGCTTTGTCGAGGGCTTCCTTTTTGGCGGATGCCTCGCCGGGGCCGCCTAAGCCGCCGCAGAAGAGGGAATCCATGAATTCTGCGTTTTCAAAGCAGTCTACCCAGCCTTCAAGGCCGCTTTCCGCCTTCTGGGGAACGTGGTCTTCGTCCTCAAAGGCGACGGAGAGCATGTAGACTCTGCGGAACTTGTAATCGGTGGTGTAGAGCGGATTCATCCGGTCCAGAAGGGTCTTCATCTGGCCGCTCATCTCGTAGTAGTAGATGGGGGTGGAGAAGACCAGGGTGTCGGCTTCTTTCATCTTTTCTGCGATCTCTATGGCATCATCGTTAAGAACACACTTCTGTGTCTGCTGACAGGCCAGGCAGCCGATGCAGAATTTCAGGTTTTTGCCCTTGAGGCTGATTTCTTCAACCTGGTGGCCGGCATCTTTTGCCCCGGCGATGAGGCGCTCTGTCAGGATATCGGAATTGCTGTTCGGGCGCAGGCTGGTTGTGATGACAAGTACATTGCTCATAGGATGGTCCTCCGTTGATGTTTTTTTTTGGTATCTACCGACTATCATAACGAAGGGGGATGGGGGTTCGTCAAGGATAATCTGCGGAGCGGTGCAATGCCGGAACAGGAAGAGGGAGGCCATGCCCCTCTGTATGCAGAACTTCTCATTGGAAAACGGGCCCCGCTGTTGTAAAATAAAGGGGTCAGTAAAAGACAATTCCGAAAGGAGACCAGCTATGAAAAAGGTGCTTTTGATCAATGGAAGTCCCCACGGGAATGGCTGCACACAGGCAGCGCTCGATGAGATGATTGCTGTTTTTGAGAAGGAAGGAATCGAGACGGATGTCCTTCAGGTAGGAAATCAGAGCATCCGGGGATGCGTGGCCTGCGGGTTCTGTGAGAAGAACGGCAAGTGCGTGTTTGATGATCCGGTCAATGAAGCCGCCATCAAGTTTGAGAAGGCGGACGGCCTGGTGGTAGGCAGTCCGGTGTATTACGGATCGCCCAACGGAACGGTGCTGTCTTTTCTGGACCGCCTGTTTTACAGCACCCATTTCCCGAAGAACCGCAAGGTGGGATGCGCGGTGGTGAGCTGCCGCAGAGGCGGCAATTCCGCGTCTTTTGATGTGCTGAATAAGTATTTTACCATTACGGGCATGCCGGTGGCTTCCAGCACGTACTGGAATCAGGTCCACGGCTTTACGGCTGAGGATGTGAAGAAGGACCTGGAAGGTCTGCAGACCATGCGGAATCTTGCAAAGAACATGGCATTCATGATCCGGGCCCTGGGCGAGGCCGCAGACAAAGAAGGGTGGCCGGAGCTGGAGACGGACACATTTACCAATTTTATGGACGGAAAGTAGGTTGAAACGATGAGTGATGTAATGAAGAGAGCAGAAGAAATGAGAGCGTCTGCGGATCCTCACTATAACTGTGCCCAGTCGGTTTTTGTGCCGTTTGCGGAGCGGGCAGGCATGGACACGGAGACGGCGCTGAAAACGGCAGCCTGTTTTGGCAGCGGCATGAATATGGGCTCGGTCTGCGGCGCGGTGACCGGCGGCCTGATGGCGCTGGGCCTTGCCGGTGCCGGCGACCAGCCCACCTGCCAGGCCTTCTGCCGGAAGATCCGGGAGAATCACGACGGCATGCTGGACTGCAGGGATCTTCTTCGGGCAAATGCCGAGAAGGGCGGAGCGAGAAAGCCTCACTGCGACGGAATGGTCTTTGAGGCCGTCCGGGCGGTGGAGGAGATTCTGGCTGCAAAAGGACTGTGATACGAAGACATTTCCCGGCAGGGGCGGCAGCGCTGTTTGCTCTGACGCTCTTTGCTGCGGGATGCGCCGGAAGCGGGGCGGGGAGTGAAACCCCGGCCCGGACCGAGGCGCCGTCAGAGGCGGATGTGCCGGCGGATACGGAAACGGCGGAAG
>DMCD01000181.1 GCA_003445895.1 Lachnoclostridium sp.
TCCTTCACGTAGTGGCTCACGTCGGCGATATGGACGCCCAGGCGGTATCCGCCCTCTGTCCGCTCGATGGTCACGGCGTCATCCAGGTCCTTGGAGTCGTCCCCGTCGATGGTGACAGTCACAAGGTCCCGGAGGTCCAGCCGTCCCTCCGTCTCTTCCGGAAGGACCACATCCGGGATATCCCGGATCTCCTCCAGCACCGCCTCCGGGAATTCACCCGGCAGGTGATGGGCCTCCACCACCGACTGCACATCCACGCCGGGCTCGTTCAGATGGCCGATGATACGGATGACCTCGCCGCTGGGATTCTCTCTTCCCCGGCCGAAATCCGTGATGTGAACGACCACCTTGTGACCGTTCTTCGCCCCCATGCTGCATCCCGCGGGGATAAAGATATCCCTTCCGATCTTCGGGTTATCCGGCAGCACAAATCCGTAGTTCTTCGTCTTTTCATAGAGTCCGACGATCTCTTCGTTGGCGTGCTCCAGCACCGCCGTGATATGTCCCTCGGCCTTGCCGCCGGGCGCCGCCTCCCGGTCGACAACCAGCTCCACGGTATCCCCGTGCAGGGCACCGCCGGTATTCTCCATGGAGATAAAGACATCCCCGTTTCTGCCCTCAACAGTGACAAAGCCGAAGCCCTTCGCATTGCCCGAATAGACGCCGGTCTCCTTCTCGGCCCCCGGCAGGACGTACTTTCCTCTGCGGTTTGCCTGGATCAGCCCATCCTCCTCCAGGGAGGCCAGAACCTCCGCCAGGGCGTCCTTCTCCGGTCCGGAAACATTCATCAGCACCGCCAGATCTCTTCTCCGCATCGGGCGATAATTCTTATCCTTCATAATGGCCAGAACCGTCTCCCGCCGTTCCAGGAACTTTTCCCTGCTCTGGAGCCGCGGCTCATAGCCTGTAACATGCTTTTTCATTGGTTTTCACCTCCTCTTTTCAGATTAAAATTAAAGGCGCCTCTGTTTCCAGAGGCGCCTGTTTCGTCATTCATTATCCCAGTACTTTTAAATTCAGAACAAATGCAAGAAGCATCCAGAAGAATGCTGCCCACTTTGTGAGCTTTTCCAGTTTGCCTTCCATGGTACGGCTCTTATTGCGTCCCCAGTAGGAATCCGCCATGCCGCTGATGGAGCCGAGGCCAGCAGACTTTCCTTCCTGAAGGAGAATTACTGCTGACAGGAAAATGCATATTGCTACGAAAATTACGGTAAGAATAATCTTAATCACTTTTACACCTCCCAGCTAAACAGAACGATTATAGCATAAGAGAATCTGCAATACAAGCAGAATTTTATCTCTTGCAGAATTAGCCTCTCAGCTGGATCCCCAGGCTGTCAAGGCCGTTCAGGATCTTCTTCATAACGGCCGTTACTTCCGCCTCTTCCAGGGTGTGATCCTTTGCCCGGAAGGTCATGGTGTACGCCATGGACTTATAGCCGGTCATGATCTGTGCGCCCTCATAGAGGTCGAACAGCTCACAGCTCTCCAGAAGCTTTCCGCCGCGCTGAAGGATCATGGCCTCGATCTGGCCTGCGGTAATCTCCTTCTTCACCAGCATGGACAGGTCACGGGTCACCGCCGGATACCTGGCGATGCCGGTGTACTTGTGCAGGAAGCTTACGAACTCGCAGACGGCCGGGAGATCCAGAACTGCCACAACCGTGCGCTCGCCGATCTCATAGTTATCTGCGGTCTGCGGATGCAGCTCGCCCAGATATCCGAGAACCTTGCCATCGTACTCAATCTGTGCCTGGCGGCCCGGATGCAGGAACGGCTTTCCGGATGCCGGATTATAGGTGAAATGCTTTGTCAGGCCAAGCTTTGCAAAGATCTCTTCCACCACGCCCTTCATGGTGAAGAAGTCTGCGTCGCTGCCGAACATGCCGAGGGTCATCTCTACTCTCTCGTCCGGAAGCTCGGTGAGGGGCAGTGCCTTCGGCAGATAAATCTTAGCCAGCTCATAGAGGCGGACGTCCTTATTTCTCCGGTTGTAGTTGGTTCCCAGAGAGGTCAGAAGGCCGTTCAGCGGAAGGGTCCGCATGACGGAGAAGTCCTCGCCCAGCGGGTTATTGATCACGACGGTCTTGCGGAGGTCGTCATTTTCCGGAATCAGCAGCTTGTCAAATACCTTCGGGCTTTCGAAGGAGTAGGTCATGCTCTCGGAGAAGCCGCAGAATTCGGCAACCTCACGGCACACATCCTCCACCTGCTTCTCGAAGGAAATCCGTCCTGCGGTCTTTGCGCCCGGAAGGGTGGTCGGAATCTTGTCATAGCCGTAGAAACGGGCCACTTCCTCTGCCAGGTCGTTCATGCAGTGCAGATCCTGTCTCCAGCTGGGAACAACCACTTCCTGCGTTGCCTCATCAAAGCCAAGGTCCAGCATCTTGAAGTAGCTCTTCATGGTCTCCGCATCGATATCGGTTCCCAGAAGGTGATTAATCTTCTCCGGCTCGAAGGCAACGCGGTTTCCCTCTGCCTTTACCGGGTAAATGTCAATGATGCCGCCTACAACTTCGCCTGCACCCAGCTCTTCTACCAGCTGGCATGCGCGGTTTACGGCTTCCTCTGCGGTATTCGGGTCAAGGCCCTTCTCATACTTTCCGGAAGCATCGGTCCGAAGGCCCAGTCTTCTGGAGGAAAGACGGTTGTTGGTGCCGTCGAAGCAGGCGCACTCAAATACCATGGTCTTGACGTCATCGGTGATCTTGGAATTCTCACCGCCCATGATGCCGGCGATGCCGACCGCCTTCTCGGCGTCGTTGATCATCAGCACGTCATGGTCCATATTACGGATCTGGCCGTCCAGGGTCTGGAAGGTGTCGCCGTCATTTGCCCGCTTCACAATGATGTGATGGCCTGCAATCAGGTCATAGTCAAATGCGTGCATCGGCTGGCCGTACTCTTCCATGATGTAGTTGGTGATATCGACAATGTTGTTGATGGGACGGATGCCGTTGGCAGCCAGTCTTCTCTGCATCCACTTCGGGGACGG